>NZ_NEWJ01000017.1:4749-47156 GCF_002135045.1 Halorubrum sp. SD683 | reverse complement strand
GTCGCGGTCGGGCGGGACTCGAAGGGGCAGCCGCGGGGCGGGACTCGAAGAGGCAGCCGTGGGGCGGGCAGAGGCGACGCAAGCGCCGCAGGGGCGAGTGAAGCGAGCGACGAGGAGCGTGGTTCGAGAGAGCGAAGCTCTCTCGTCGTCACGAGACGCCTTCGGCGTCTCGAACGACAGCGAGCGTCTGCCCGCCCCGCGGCTGGGGCTCCGGCGGTGGTCACCCCAGATAGGCGCTAATAGACGAGGCCAACAGACGGCCGAGAAGTCGAGGCTTCGGGCGTTCACGCGGACGGACGAACCGCTACACCCGAGCCGACTTAAAAGAACGTCGCGAGCCCCAGCGCCTCGAGGAGCGGGACCCCGGCGGCGATCGAACCGATCAGATACCCACCGATCGCGCCGCCGTTCAACAGCGGGAGCCCCGCGTGCGCTCGCCCCCGAATCACCCACCGCATGAGGACGAGCAGCCCGCCGAGGGTCCCGACCATCGCGAGCAGCGCGGGGAGGTTGACGCCGAGGAGGGGGACGGCGAGGTTCGCGGCCGGCGAGAACGTCGCCGCGCTGGCGATCAGCACCGTCGGGATGACGGCGTCGCCGAGACCGATGAAGAAGGCGTCGCGGTCGCCCGGCTCGGGCGAGTCCGGAACCTCGCCTGCCGCGTCGGCGTCCGGGCTCGTGTCAGCCGCCGCGTCTACATCGCCTTCCGCTTCCGCGTCGGTTTCGCTGTCCGCATCGACCTCCTCGTCCGCGCCGACCTCCGCGGCCTCGTCGCTGGCCGCCTCTCCGTCGAGCAGGGAGTACGACACCGACAGCGGGATCACCAGCACGACCGGGATGTTCAGGTCCATCACGCCCTCCGCGAGCGACAGCATGTGTTCGGTGCCGTAGACGGAGACCGCGTCGTAGACAGCGAGGACGGCGAGGAGGATCAGCGCGGGCAACAGGCCGAAGGAGATACCGAACAGCCCGGCGGCGCCCGCGCCCATCAACACCCCCGCGGTGTCGATCACGTACCACTCGGGGTGGACGAGCAGGCCGACTGCGACCGCGACCGCGGGGACGGCCGCCGCGAGCGGCGGAACGAGCGCGGAGAACACGTACCACGAGAGCCACGCCGAGACGCCGACGATCAGCAGCCGGATCGCCCCGTCGAAGTCGTACCGGAACGCCGCCAGCATCACTCCGGTCATCGCGACGATGGCGACGACGTACAGCACGCTGTTCGCGGGGTTGTCGGGGTTCTCGACCGCCTGATAACCGCTCGCGGCGAACTCCGGGACCAGCGCCAGCGCGCCCACCTGAACGACCAGGAACAGCCCGACCACGAAGGCGACGCCGCGGTACTCGCGGGGGAACATTCGACCGTCGGTTCGTCGGCCGAGGGTTTCGTCCTTGCGCTTCGGGCCGCGGGCGCCGACGGTACCGACCGCTATCGAGGAATCGGCGGCGCACAGAAACGGGTTCGGGCTCGGTGTGGGAGCGGGTGGACCCGAACCCAAGCCGACGGACGACGGACGGTGGAAGCGAGTGGCCGGCCGGCCCGCCCGAAACGGGATGGGGCCGGCCGGATTCGTCCGCGGCATTTACCTACTCAGCCGAGCGACGTAAGAACGTATCGCCCGAGTTATCAGCACGGATATTTTCATTGGCGGACCGGACCATGAGCCGTGGCGGAGGCTCACGGCTTGGAGATGACGGAAGGAGATGAGTCGAGGAGCGGTGGGCGAAAGGGGAGGAGTCGAGGAGTGATGGGCGAAAGGCGAGGCGGCGGCGAGAGGCGGCGGGCGGCGGCCGGACAGCGGACCCCCGGGCTGTCGTCGGCGTCGCCGCCCGAGCGGTCGGGACGGGCGCGCGGATCGATTAACGCCGAATTCCAACGAGAAAAGCGTCGGTCTTCGGCAAAATAGGGTATGTGCCTCACGCGTATAAATGTGTGAGATCCGGATCCGGTCGAGGGGGCGTTCGTCGCGGGAGACGACGCGCCGCGAGCCGGCTCAGCGACGGTCGCGGAGCGCGGGGAACTCCTCGCGGACCGTCGCGACCCGCTCGGGGTCCACGGCGGCGGTGACGACGCCCGGTTCGTCGCCGACCGACGCGAGCGCGGTCCCCCACGGGTCGTACACCGCGCTCCGCCCGCAGAGTTCGTCGTCGCCGAACCGACCGCTCCCGTTGACCGCGGCGACGTACGTCAGGTTCTCGATGGCCCGCGCCCGTCCGAGCGTCCGCCAGTGCTCGATCCGCGGATACGGCCACGCGCTCGGGACCAGCACGCACTCGACGCCCCGATCGGCCATCGCGCGGAACTGCTCCGGGAATCGGAGGTCGTAGCAGGTCGTCACCCCGACCGTGACGCCCGCGAGGTCGACCACCGGCGTCCGCTCGCCGGGCACCATCCGGTCCGTCTCCTCGGAGCCGTAGCCGAACAGGTGCCGCTTCCGGTAGACGAGCCGGCGCTCGCCGTCGGCGTCGAAAAGCACCGCGGCGTTCGCGAGCCCGGACTCGGCCGGGACCGCCAACCCGTCCGCGGCCGACGCCGACAGGTCCTCGACGACCGTGCCGGCGAGCACGGCCACGTCGTTCGCGTCGGCCGCGGCCGCGAACCGGGCGAGGCGGTCGCCGGCGAGGCTCTCCGCGGCGCGGCCGTACGAGTCGAACGCGAAGTACCCGACGTCGAACAGCTCGGGGAGGACAACGAGGTCCGCGCCCTCGGCGGCGGCCCCCCGGATGCGGTCGAGCGCCCGCGCGACGTTCGCCTCGACGTCGCCGCCCTCGACCGCCAGCTGGACGCCGGCGAGCCTCATGCCGGCGAGGCGAGCGAGGCCCGGAGCGCGTCCTCCAAGTTGTCCAGTTCGGCGTCGAAGTTGCGCTTGAAGAAGGACTCGACGCCCGGGAGGCTCCCGTCGACGACGAACTCGTTGGCGAGCCGACAGCCGCCGTCGTCGGTCTCGGTGATCTCGTGTTCTCCGGTCACGCGGAACGCCCGCGACTTCCCGACGAACTTCACTCGGTTCGGCGGGTCGCGCGCGACCTCCTCCGTCTCGACGTCGATCGTCGAGCGGATCATCGGTATCGGGAGCGCGACGTGCCAGGTCGCGGTTCGGTCGTCGTGAACTTCGAAGGAGTCGACCACGCTGATGGCGCCCGCGCGCTGCTCCGCGTCCGAGATGAACGCCCACACGTCGGCTGGCGGCGCGTCGAACTCGAACGTCCGGGAGACTCGAACGGTCATACGTCTCCGTTTAGGGCTACGGGTGTTAAAATTGCGCGTCGACGGAGTCGACCGCGAAGGACGGGGCGGGGCGCCGGGGGATCGCCGGCGCGAGCCTCACCCGTCGGGCGTCACGCGCCAGGTCGTCGACTTGGCGCGACCCCACTTCTCGATATCGACGTCGTCCGACTTCTCGGCGAGGCGGGGAAGCCGCGAACCGACCTGTTTCGCGGTGAGTCCGATCGCGTCGGCGATCGTCTTCGAGCGAACGTACCGCTCACCACGGGTGACGCTGTCCGTGAGGTACGCGAGGATCCGCTGTTCCTCCTCGGTGTACTCGCTCATTGTCCCGTCTACGCGTCTGACGCTATTAACGGTTTCTCGTTCTGGAACCGGACGGCCGGTCGACGGCGGGGAGCGCCCGGTCAGCTGAACAACTGAACCGCGCCGACGGCGAGCGTCGCGAAGACGAACGCGCCCGCGAACCCCCACGCTTTCCCGAGCTGCCCCGGGTACGCTAGCATCACCACGGCGCTGACGGCCGCGACGGCGCCGAGCGCGAGCGCGACGCCGACCTCTTTGTCCGATTCGATGGAAGCCTCGCTCATACGAACCGCTTCGCGGGGGGCCACTTAGTTCATACGAACCGCGTGACGCCGACGGCTGGTAGTCACCGGAGGCAGCCGTGACGCGGGCGCCACGCCCGCCTCAGATGATCTCGACGTGTTCGGACGCCTCGTTGAGGGCGAGATTCGCGGCGATCTCGGCGTTCCGCATGGCGTACTCGGCGGTGTGCTGGAGACTGACGAGCACCTCGCGGGTCATGAGCAGCGTCTCGTTGTCCAGGTCGTTCGGCAGCTCGTCGAGGATCTCTTGTTCGCGGTCCTCCAGCCGCGAGAACAGGTCGCGGCACTCGACGGTGAGGTCGTAGTCGCGCTCGACGACGGCGCGGACCGCGAGCGCGGTCAGCTCGTCCACCTGATCGGTGAACTCGCGGATCTGCCGCATCGTCGCGCTGTCGACGTCGAGGGTGTGCCCGTCGGCCTCCATCACGATCTCGGCGATGTCCTCCGCGTTGTCGGCGGTGAGTTCGAGGTTCTTCGCGACGGAGCGGTAGCCGATGAGCGGGAACCCCTCTTCCAAGCCCACGGCGCGCGCGAGGTTCGGGTTCTGGTAGGCGGTGAAGATGAGCCGCAACAGGAGGACGAAGATCTTGTTCGCCTGCCGCTCGCGGTTGAGCGCGCGCTGCGCGAGGTCGGGGTTGCCGTGCGCGAGCGCCTTCACGCCCTCGCCGCGCATGGTGGAGCCGGTGTTCTCCAGCCGTTCGAGGAGGTTGTCGAGGGTGAAGTCCTCGGGGTCGACGGAGCAGCGGATCGAGATGTCCTCGGGCGTCTCCTCGATGACGCCGAGCCCCATCAGCTGGGTCTCCGCCTTGTAGACGGCGTTGATGTGTTCGCTGTCGAGCGCGCCCTCGCTGCGGACGTGGATCACGCGCCGCCCCAGTACGTACTGCGCGACGATCGCGCGTTCGAGCGAGCGCGCGTCGAGCGCGTCGGCGTTGATCACCGCCTCGGACTCCTCGGAGCTCACAGACTCGGGAAGCACCGTGAGGGTCCCCTTCCCACCCATTCGGAGCGACACCTCGTCGCCTTTGTTCACGCCGTGTTCCTGCGCCCACTCGGCCGGAAGGGTCATCGCCAGCGTCGACGGCCCCAACCGTTGGACCTTCCGCGTTTCCATACGCCACCGTATCGCGGGATAGACCTTAACCTTGTTCCCATGTTCATTATACGCAGCATCGAATATACAAGGTGATCGAGCCGGGCCGAAGGCCGACGGATGTCGACCGCGTCCGTCGGCCGCGCAACAGCGCGTTCGATCCGCGCGTTTATGTCGGTCAGGAAGGGAGAGATGGTATGACCGAGCGGGTACTCGTCGTCGACGACTCCTCCTTCCAGCGGACCGTCGTCCGCGACGCGCTGGAAGACCGGTTCGAGGTCGTCGACGAGGCGGAAAACGGCGCTGAGGCGGTCGAGCTGTTCGAGGCGTACGAGCCGGACGCGGTGTCCATGGACGTCGTGATGCCGGAGATGACCGGGATCGAGGCGACCGCGGCGATCAAAGACCGGTGGCCCGACGCGGTGATCGTGATGTGTACGAGCGTCGACCAACAGGAGAAGATGATGGAGGCGGTGAAGGCGGGCGCCGACGGCTACGTGACGAAGCCGGTCGACGCTGCGGAACTGGTCGGCGAGTTCGAGAGCCACCTCGGGTAAACGCCCTTTCGGAGTCGAGTCTCGACGAGGAGAAGTGTGCTCCCGCGGGGACGGTCAGGCGGGGTCGAACGAGCGGAGGATCGCTGCGAGCGCGCTCGCGAGTTCCTCGAACCGGTCTATCTCCATCGAGTCGGTGGTCGCCCAGACGCCGTGGTCGTTCGCGATCACGCGCGTGAGGTAGCCGTTCACGAACACGCGAACCGTGAACCGGTAGTCGCCGAGTTGGGTGTCCGCGTACATCGACTGCGCGTGGAACCCCTGTCGCTCGTTCTCGGCGAAGCCGACGAGATCGGCGGTCTGGCTCAGGTCGCTGCGGAGGTACAGCTGGTCGATGTCGTCGTGCGTGAAGTAAGTGAGGCTCCGCAGTTCGTCGCCCGTCGCCGTGCGAGCGGCGCTGAGCAGTTCGTCGACGCGTGCGTCCGAGGGCTGAGACATACACACATGATCAGTGTTCACATACATGAGTGTGGGTGGTCGCGGCACCCACGGACGCGGCGCCGGCGAAGGCGACGACGCCCGGAGGGGACCGTCGCGGCGGCGAGGAGGGACAGAGTTTAGCGACTCCCCCGTGATCGCTCGTCTGATGACCGATCACGACGGCGTCTGCGTCCTGTTGCCGACGATGAACGAGGCCGAGACGGTCGCACGCGTCGTCGCGGACTTCCGGGACGCCGGATTCGAGAACGTCTTGGTTATCGACGGCGGCTCGACGGACGACACGCAGTCGATCGCCTGCGATTCCGGCGCGCGCGTCGTCGAACAGTCCGGCCGCGGGAAGGGGCAGGCGGTCAGGGAGGCGGTCCGCGACCACGTCGAGGCCCCGTACGTGCTGATGGCGGACGCCGACGCCACGTACGACGCGGACGACGCGGCGGCGATGCTCGACCCGCTCTTCGACGGCGAGGCCGAACACGTCGTCGGGGATCGCTTCGCGGACATGCGCCCGGGTGCGATGACGCGCCTGAACCGGGTCGGCAACCGCCTAATCAACCTCGCGTTCCGGGCGATCCACCGCGAGGACTACGGCGATATCCTCTCGGGGTACCGCGCGTTCACCCGCGAGTCGTTCCTGCGGCTCCACCTCACCGCGGACGGGTTCGGTATCGAGACCGAGATGGCCGTCGAGTGCGTGAAGAACCGCGTCCCGGTCGCCGTGGTCCCGATCACGTACCGAGAGCGGCCCGGCGGCTCCGCGACGAACCTCCACCCTGTCCGGGACGGTGGGGTGATCTTCCTAGAGCTGTACCGGAAGGCGAAGACGAACAACCCGCTGTTCTACTTCGGGAGCGTCGGCGTGGCGTCGACCGCAGCGGGAATCGCGATGGCGTCGTTCGTGCTGTACCGGTACCTCGCGTTCGGGATCAGTCACGAGGTGGTCGCCGTCGGCGCGGTCGGCGCGACGATCCTCGGGATCCAGCTGCTCGTGTTCGGCTTCCTCGCCGACATGATCCACACCCTCCACCGCGAGCAGATCGCACGCTACGATCAGGCCGTCGGCGGCGGAGCGACAGGGGGCTCTGCGGCGGCCGGCGACGGCGGGGAGGCCTCCAGACCGGACGAAACTCCCGAAGCGAGAGAACCGGAGCGGTGACCCGGCGGGAGCCTGACGCGGTCGGCGAGCGAGACCGACGCGACGGTTAAGCCGGGGAAGGCGAGGACGACCGACGAACACCGAACCGGAGAGCGGCGGACGACGATCCGCCTCGCGAGGGCAGACGACCGAAGCCGACTCGCACGCCGCGATGACGGGAGAGACGCTGTCTACGTTTCGTTTCGGAGAGGGACAGAAAACTATATTTCCGGTAAAATGTGCGTTCTAATCATGAATACGTCCCTAAGACCGGCGATCACTAACACGGATGTAAGATGATCGTCCCTAACAACTATCCATAAGTCTGAAGTTTTTTATACACACAATCTTACTACTTGGTATGCCACGGCGAAACATTGAGAATCGTGATGATTCCCGGCATATCGGCCGGCGACAATGGCTCTCCGCGCTCGGCCTCGCCGGCGCCGTAACGCTCGCCGGCTGTTCCGGAAACGGCGGTGACGGGTCGGACGGCTCTGACGGCGGTGGCGGCGGGGGCGGCGAAGTCGAGGTTCCTGATTTCCCCCGGTTCGGGGTCGGTGACCTCTACGGATCGGAGGTCGCTCGCAACCTGGCACGGGAGGCGTTCGAGGAGTCGGAATACGACTACGGCTTCGACGGGGACGTCATGGTCAACCCCGAAGGAGACCAGGTCGAGATCGACATCTATCACAGCGCCGCCTCCGAGACCAACCAGCTCCTCGCGGAGTTCATCGCACAGGAACTCGAGAACAACCTCGGTATCAGCGTCACTCCCGAAGCGATCGACGGGACTCGGTTCAGTAACGAGTACTACTCGGGCGACCCCGAAGGCGGGACGGATACGGTTAACGGCGAAGAGGTGGAGTGGTCGAACCCCGGACCGCGGAACCCGGGGCCGCGCTCCGTCACGAGCAACGAGGCGTGGGATATGTCGGTCAACTTCGGGCTGAACACGTACCCGCTCAACCCCCTCACGAACCAGACGTTCTTCGACGGGGCGAACGCGAACTTCAACCCGGTCGGCTACTACCCGCAGTTCGACGTCGAGTCCCTGTTCGAGCAGGCGAGGCAGGCGACGAGTCGGGACGAGATCCGGCAGGCGTTCGTTGACATCTTCGCGAACCTCGCGCGCGAACAGCCCTACATCATGCTCACTCTGGGCGACGATATCATCGGGTACAACCCCGACCTCACCGGTCCGATCGAGAACTTCTCGAACGGCTGGGACCTCCCGGCGTGGCACATCGACGACCCCAGCGTGTCGGGCTCGTACGACACGGTCACGGGAGCCAGTTTCAACACGCTGAACCCGCTGTACAATAACGAGTCCGGGGCCGGAACGGCCATCGAGCGCGCGATCGATCCCGGCTACACGTTCGACGAGAACCAGGAGTACTTCCCGCTTTTGTACGACATGTCCACGGAGGACGGCGAGGTGTGGACGTTCGAACTCCGTGATAACCTCCAGTTCAGCGAGCCGTACGGGCAGGTCACCGCCGAGGACTTCGTCTATCAGATCCAGGAGGTCCAACAGGCCGATTGGGCGAACACCGCCGACTCGGACAGCTGGGAGGGCGTCGAAGTCGAGCAGACCGGGGAACTCGAGTTCGAGGCGACGCTGGAAACGTCGAACGTGCTGTGGCCCCAGACGTACGACCCGTACCTCTACCCGATTCCGCGTGCCCTCCTCGAACCGTACGTCGAGGAGGAGGACGTGGAGGGGCTCCAGCAGGACGAGGAGCTCCTCGAACTCCAGTTCTCGGGGAACCTCGGGCCGTTCGAGCTCGAAGAGTGGAACCGCGGCTCGGGTACCGAGTACGTCCGGAACGACGAGTACTACCTCCGGGACATCGACGAGGGGCCGGACCTGTTCTCCGAAGGGCCGCTCTTCGAGGAGGCGTCGATCAGCGTCGTTCAAGAGCAGGCGTCGCGTCTCGGTGCGCTCGAGACGGGCGAGGCGGACGCGGCGGCGATTCCGCCGGAGCAGTACGAGTCGTACAGCGAAGACGATAACGTGACCGTCCGGCAGGTCCCCACGCCGTACAACACGATCATCTCCGTGAACCAGCGCGCGAACGGGTGGAACACCGGTCCGGGCAACATGTTCCAGCTCGTTCCGTTCCGCCAGGCGATGGCGGCGGCGATCGGCAAAGAGGAGCTGATCCAAGGGGTCTACCGCGGACTCGCCTCCTCCCACTTCACCTGGCAGCCCCGCTGGTCCGAGTTCTACCCGTCGACGGACGAGTAAGAGCGAGCCACCCCGTTCTCACCCTACCGACTTACACATCACATGGGATTTGGAAGGTACGTCACCGCTCGGGTTCTCTGGGCAGCAGTCGTATCGCTCATTATCGTCACGATCACGTTCCTGCTGCTCTCGGCCGCGCCGAACCCGGCCGTCCAGCGGGCAGCGACGCAGGCGGCGCTTCAAGGCGGCGATCCGGCGGAGGCGGCCGAGCGGGTACGCGAGCTGCGCGGGCTCGACCAGCCGCTTCACGTCCGGTATTTCGACTTCATCCGGAGCGTGTACACGCTCGACTGGGGCTGGTCCGTGAGCCGGAGCCAGCCCGTGATGGAGGCGGTCACGCAGGCGCTGTACTACACCGCGCAGTACTCGATTCCGTGGACCATCCTCACGATCACCTTGGGGCCGCTCGTCGGCGTCTACTCCGCCGCGAACATGTACAGTTGGAAGGACCACGCGGCGACCGGGTTCGCCTTCTTCGGCTACGCCATCCCGAACTTCTTTTTCGGGATCATCCTCCTGTTGATCTTCGGCGTGTGGCTGGAGGTGATACCGGTGATCTACAACACGAGCGCACCGGTGTTCAGCGTGGAGAACGCGATCCAGCTGTCGGTCCCGGTGTTCGTGTTGGTCACCGGGTCGATCGGCGCCGTCATGCGCGTCTCCCGGAACGAGTCCGCGGAGTTCCAGAACGCCGACTTCATGAAGACGGCGAAGGCGAAGGGGGTCTCCCCGCTTCGTGCGTACGCGTATCACGTCATGCGACCGACCCTCGTCCCGCTCTCGACGACGCTCGTGGGACAGCTCCTCGCGCTGTTCCTCGGGTCGTCACTCCTCGTCGAGGTCGTGTTCGGTATCCCCGGACTGGGACGGTTGACTTACGAAGCGCTGCTCGCGCAGGACACGAACCTCGTGTTGGGGACGACGCTGTTCTTCACCTTCGTCGCCGTCATCGGGAACCTCCTCGAGGACATCGTGTTCACCGTGCTCGACCCGCGGATCAGCTACGATGACAGGTAACATAACCGAAAACAATGGCAACTGAAGACTCCGAACGGTTCGATCAAGTCGACTGGAACGACCTCTCGCGGTCGGGGCGGTTCGATCTGTCGACCAACTCGATCGGGATGCTGCTGACGACCCTGCCGCTCGCGCTGCTCGGCGTGTACGACTGGCGGTTCACCGGCCAGCGCACCCCGACCTTCGAGTTCATCGGCCTCGAACGGAACTTGGAGAGCCTCGACTTCTTCTTCATCTTCACGCTGTTCCTGGCGTTCTGGTACCTCGTCTTGCCGCTGTACCAGAACCCGCGGATGACGCGGTACTACTGGAAGGAGTTCAAGCGCAACCGCCCCGCGGTCGTGAGCCTCGGCTGGCTCGGCATCGTGTTCGTCGGCGGGCTCGTCGGCCCGCTCGTCATGAACGCGCCGCAACAGGACCTGTTCATCGCCTACCAGCCGCCGGTGTTCACCTCCGTCGTCGACACGACGCCGGCGACGTGTGTCGGCGAGGTGATGAACGGACGGTGTTACGGCACCTGGCAACACCCGCTCGGGACCACGCAGGGCGGGAAGGACGTGTTCACGATGATCGTCTACGGGATGACGATCAGCATGCAGATCGCCTTCATCACGACGACCATCGTCGCCACGATCGGGATCTCGTTCGGGACGCTCAGCGCGTACGCCGGCGGGTGGGTCGACGAGATCATGATGCGGTTCGTCGACATCATCCTCTCGTTCCCGACGTTCCTGATGTTCCTGCTCATCCTGTACATCTACGGGGCCGGACTGGGGATGTTCATCGTGGTGTTCTCGCTGTTCGCCTGGGGCGGGACCGCCCGCTACATCCGGAGCAAGTCGCTGTCGATCTCCGAGGAGGAGTTCATCAAGGCGAGCCGGATCAGCGGCGCGAGCACGTATCAGGTGATCCGCGGACACGTCGTGCCGAACGCGGCGAGCAGCATCATCACCCAGCTCACGCTGCTCATTCCCGGCTTCCTGCTCGCGGAGGCCCAGCTCGCGTTCCTCGGGATCGGCGACTCAACGGTGCCCTCGTGGGGGCAGCTCATCTCCGCCGGGCGGAGCGACCTCTCGTTCGCCCCGTGGATCGTGTTAGCGCCGGGTATCGTGCTGTTCCTGACCATCCTCGCGTTCAACTTCCTCGGTGACGCGCTGTTGGACGCGCTGAACCCCGAAGCGGAGGCGGAGAACGAATAATGGCCGACGATCAGCCACTACTCGAGGTCGAAAACCTCACGACGACGTTCAGCACCGACAACGGAACGCTCACCGCGGTCGACGGGATCGACTTCAGCGTCGACACCGGCGAGACGGTGTGTATCGTCGGCGAGTCGGGGTCCGGAAAGACGGTCGCGACGGAGTCGATCACGCGGATTATCAACACCCCGCCGGGAGAGATCGAGGGGACCGTCCGGTACGACGGGCGCGACCTGCTGTCGCTCCCCGAATCGGAGCTTCAGAACATCCGGGGCAACGAGATCGCACACATCTTCCAGAACCCGCAGGAGGCGATGAACCACTGCTACACGGTCGGGTGGCAGATCACCGAGGCGCTCCAGATCCACCAGGACGTCTCCGACGACGAGGCCCGCGCGAAGGCGGTCGACCTCATGGACCGCGTCGGGATCGCGAACGCGAGCTCGCGGTTCGACGACTACCCGCACGAGTTCTCCGGCGGACAGAAGCAGCGCGTGATGATCGCGATGGCGCTCGTCGGGGACCCCGACCTGCTCATCGCCGACGAGCCCACGACCGCGCTCGACGTGACCGTCCAAGCGCAGATCCTGCGGCTCCTCGACGACCTCCAAGAGGAGTTCGAGATGGGAATCCTGTTCGTCACGCACGACCTCGGCGTCGTCGCGGAGATCGCCGACCGGATCGTCGTGATGTACGCCGGGAAGGTGATGGAGCGGGGCGGCGTCCTCGACATCTTCGATCACCCCGGGCATCCGTACACACAGCAACTGCTGGAGTGTTTGCCGGAGTTCGGGGGATCCGGCGGCGGCATTCCGGGGACGCTCCCGGACCCGCACGACCCGCCGGACGGCTGCCGGTTCGCTCCGCGGTGCGAGTACGCCGAGGAGGCGTGTCGCACCGGCGACCAGCCGGACGAGGTCGAGGTGGCGCCGGGCCAGGAGGTCTCCTGCGTCCACTACGGGCCGGGCGGCAACCCGTCGGTAGTCAGGAGCGACGGGCTCGGACCGGGCGACGGAGCGGCCGACGGCGACAGCGAGGTGGGTCCCGCCGATGACTGAGCCGCTGCTCTCTGTCCGCGACCTGAAGAAACACTACCCGATCCGGAAGGGGCTGTTCAACCGGAAGGTCGGCGCCGCCCGCGCCGTCGACGGGATCAGCTTCGACATCGAAGAGGGCGAAACGCTCGGACTCGTCGGCGAGTCCGGGTGCGGGAAGTCGACCGCGGCGAGTTCGGTGATCCACTTGGAGGAGCCGACCTCGGGCGAGGTCATCTTCAACGGGAACGGACGCGGGGGCGCGACGCGCGCCCCCGACGGAACCCACCCCAACGACGTGACGCAGTTCGACGACGACGAGATGATGGCGTTCCGGCGGGGCGCCCAGATGATCTTCCAAGACCCGTCGTCGAGCTTCGACCCGCGGGTGTCCGTGGGGAACGCCGTCG
The DNA here is from genome assembly GCF_002135045.1 of Halorubrum sp. SD683. NCBI lineage: Archaea > Methanobacteriati > Methanobacteriota > Halobacteria > Halobacteriales > Haloferacaceae > Halorubrum > Halorubrum sp. SD683. Next base: position 34,188 of record NZ_NEWJ01000017.1, on the reverse strand, counting down.
GCGAGCTGCTCAAGGTCCACGGGATGAGCGACCGCCACCGGCGTCGCGCCATCGTCGAGGACCTGCTCGAACGCGTCGGGCTCTCGGCGAGCGACTTCGACCGGTACCCGCACGAGTTCTCCGGCGGGCAGAAACAGCGGATCGCGCTCGCCCGGGCGCTCGTGTTGAACCCGGACCTCATCATCGCCGACGAGCCGGTGAGCGCGCTCGACGTCTCCATCCAGGCGGAGATACTCTCGCTGATCAACGACCTCCAAGACGAGTTCGGGCTGTCACTTCTGTTCATCAGCCACGACATGTCCGTCATCCGCCAGATCTGTGACCGCGTGGCCGTGATGTACCTCGGCGAGATAGTCGAGATCGGCCCGGTGGAGGAGATCTTCACCGACCCGCAACACCCATACACCGAGGCGCTGCTGTCCTCGATCCCGACGCCGGACCCGCGCGCGAGCGTCGGCGGCATCGAGCTGAAGGGCACCGTGCCGAGTCCGACGAACCCGCCGAGCGGGTGTCGGTTCCACACCCGGTGTCACAAGGTGATCCAACCGGACGGCGTCGACGTCGATCAGGCCGACTGGCGCGGGCTGTTGAACTTCCGCGACAAGGTCAGCGCGGGCGAGGTCGACGTCGAACAGGTCCGCGAGAACATCGCCGCCGGCGGCTCCGACCCGACCGACGCGGAGGTCCAGGCGGAGATCCGCCGGGAGTTCGACATCGGGGAGACCGTCGACGACCCCGACCTCGAACGGACCCTCTCGGAGGCGCTGGATCTCCTGATCGACGGGAACGACGAGCGGGCGGGAGAGGTCTTGCGAAACGCGATCACGACGCCGTGCGCCGAGACCGAGCCGGAACGGACGGTCCACACGCCGGACCACGAGTCCGCCTGTCTCCGACACGAGGGTCAGGCGGCCGCGGAGCCGAACCCCGCGGACGACTGATCCCGGCCGCGACCGAGCCGGGACCGCTCACTCGGTCGTCGACGCGAGCGACGCCGGGTCGATCCGCCGCGGCTCCGGTACTGGTTTTCCCGCCGGAGCGACCGCCACGTCGCCGCGAGACTCGTCGCCAGACGCGTCTCCGCCGCCCGTCGCCGCGAGCACCGCCGTTCCGCCGGCGGAGAGCGGGGCGACGAGGCCGGCGGCGAGCGCCGAGGGGTCGGAGAAGGGTGCTCTGAGGACGACTCGCGTCTCGTCTCCGATCCCGGCGGCCTCGACCGCGGCCGCGGCGCGCGAACAGAGGTCGCGGTGGCTGACCGACAGGTCCGCCCCGCGGACGACGGCGTCGTCGGGGGCGATGTCGCTCGGCGGCATCCCGGGGTTCTCGCTCCACAGCTCCTGTTCCCAGTGCGTGGTGTCGGGACGCTCGGGCGAGCCGCCGAAGGCGGCGAGGTTCGTTCCTGGCGCCGGATCGAGCGCGGCCGCGGTCGCGACCGGTGCGAGGACGACGCGGTCACCGGCGTCGATCCCCGCCGCCGGGTCGAACCGGACCGGCGCCCCGACGGCGGCCGCGCCGAGGAACGCGAGCGTCGTGTGGAATCCCGGAATCGGCTCGACGGCCACGGTCGCGCCCGTCCGGACGCCGAGGTACCGGAGCACGTTCGCCGCTTTGTAGCCGTTCGTGATCAGGTCGTGGGAGGTCCGTTCCCGGCCGTCCGGCGTCACGAGCGCCACGTCGCGACTGCGTCGGTCGCGCGCGAGGAGTTCGCCGACGAGTTCCATACTCGGTTCTCGGAACGCGCGCGTCTTAACGCTGCGGCGTCCCGGAGGCGACCCCGCGGCCCGACCGGACTGCGTCGGGGCGGCGTCAGGGCGCGCCGGCGATCACCATCTTCGAGCCGTCGGCCGAGAAGGCGAGGTCGCGGGTGGACTCCGGGTCGACCCGGACCGCGTCGCCGGGCGCGAGGGCGACGGCGTCCCCGTCGACGGTGAGCGTCGCCTCGCCGTGGAGCAGCAGGTACACCTCCTCGTGGTCGGCGTCGCCGTGGTCGTGTTCCACCCCCTCCCAGCCGTCGTCGGCCTCGACGACGGTCACGCCGAGCCGCTCGCAGTCGAGCGCCTCTCGTAGGAAGAACATCCCGGGCGCGCGCGGTTCCACGTCGTCGTAGGCCGTCGTGTCGTAGCCCATGCGCTGACCGTCGCCGCGAGGGACGGAAAAGCTACGGGCCGCGAGGGACGAAAAGCTACGGGCCGCGAGGGAAGAGGCGCGGCGCCGCGAACGCCACTCAGAAGGAGCTTTTCAGCTTCTCGAAGAAGCCGCCGCCGACGTCGATGTCCTCGCCGCCGGCCTCCGCGAACGCCTCCAGCGCCTCGCGCTGCTCGTCGTTGAGCGACTCGGGCACGACGACGGCGACCTGGACGTAGAGGTCGCCGCGACCGCGACGACGGAGGCGGGGCATCCCTTTGCCCTGAAGCCGGAAGGTCTCGCCGCTCTGGGTCCCCGCGGGGACATCCATCTCGACCGTTCCGTCGACCGTCTCCACCTCGACGGTGTCGCCGAAGACGGCCTGCGGGAAGGATATCGCCTCGTTGACGCGGAGGTCGTCGCCGTCGCGCTCGAACCGGTCGCCGACGTCGACATCGACCTCGATGAGCAAGTCGCCTCTCGGGCCACCGTTCTCCCCGGGCGCGCCCTCGCGCTCCATCCGGAGGCTCTGCCCGGAGCGAATCCCGGCCGGGATCTCGACCGACAGCGTCGCCTCCTCGCGGACGACGCCGTCACCGCCGCAGTCGGCGCAGTCCTCGCTGTACAGCTCGCCCTCGCCCTCGCAGCGGGGACACGTCGACGTCTGCTGGACGCGCCCGAGCGGCGTCTGCTGGACCTGCTGGACCTGCCCGCGGCCGTTACACTGCGGGCAGGTCTCCACGTCGGCGTCCGGGGGATGCCCCGCGCCGCCGCAGGTGTCGCACTCGGTCGGTCGCGTGAGCGTGACCTCCTTGGTCGCCCCGTTGAACGCCTCTTCGAGGTCGATCGTCAGTCCGGTCTTGAGGTCGCGCCCCTGCCGCGGGCGGTTGCCGCCGCCGCCACCGCCGCCGCGGCCGCGACCGCCGCCACCGAAGAACTGGTTGAAGATGTCCTCGAACCCGCCGGCGCCGCCAGCGCCGCCGGCCCCGCCGAAGGGACCGCCGGCGCCGCCCGGACCGGCACCGCCGCCGGTCGCGCCGCGCTTGTCGGCCTGGGTGAACCGATCGTGGCCCATCTGGTCGTACTGCTGGCGCTTCTGCTCGTCGGTGAGCACCTCCTTGGCCTTCTGGATCTTCTTGAACCGCTCCTCGGCGTTCTCGTCGTCGCTGACGTCGGGGTGGTGTTCGGCGGCCTGCTTGCGGTACGCCTTCTTGATCTCCTCCTCGCTGGCGTCCCGCGACACGCCGAGGACGTCGTAGAAATCTTCGGTCATGCGTTGCGTTTGTTAATTGGTGTTGATCGACGGGTCGATTTAAGCGGCGGGGTCGAGGCGTCGAGCGTCTGGTGAGAGGGCGTTACTCCTCGTCGTCGTCTACGTCCTCGAAGTCGGCGTCGACGTACTCCTCGTCGTCCGCGTCGCCGCCGGGACCGGCACCGCCGGGGCCCGCCGCACCGCCCGGACCGCCGGCGCCGCCCGGACCGGCACCGCCGCCCATCCCGCCGGGACCGGCGCCGCCCGCGCCGCCCGGACCGGCCTGCGCGGCCTGTCCCTCGTACATCTGCTTGCCGATCTCCTGGAGCTCCTCGGTGAGCGCCTCGGTCACGGACTCGATCTCGTCGGTCTCGGCGTCCTCGTCTTCGAGCACGTCCTCGACGTCCTCGATGGCCGCCTCGATGTCGGCGACGAGCTCGTCGTCGTCGAGCTCCTCCTCGTTCTCTTCGAGGAGGGTCTCGGCGCGCTGGATCGTCGTCTCGGCCTCGTTGCGGGCCTCGATCCGCTCGCGGCGAGCCTCGTCCTCCTCGGCGTGCTTCTCGGCTTCCTCTTGCATCTCCTCGATCTCCTCGTCGGAGAGGCCGACGCCGCCCTCGATGGTGATCGACTCGGCGTTACCGGAGCCCTGATCCTCTGCTTCCACGTTGACGATCCCGTTCTCGTCGATGTTGAACGAGACCTCGATCTGCGGGGTTCCGGCCGGCGCCGGCGGGATGCCGGAGAGCTGGAACGCGCCGAGCAGCTCGTTCTCCTCGGCGATCTCGCGTTCGCCCTGGAAGACGCGGACGTTGACGGAGGTCTGGTTGTCCGCGGCCGTGGTGAACACCTTCGACTCCTCGGTCGGGATCGTGGTGTTCTTCTCGATGAGCCGCTCGAAGAGGCCGCCCTTCACCTCGATACCGAGCGAGAGCGGAGTCACGTCGAGGAGGACGATGTCGTCGACGTCGCCGGAGAGCACGCCGCCCTGGACCGCCGCACCGAGCGCGACCGCCTCGTCGGGGTTGACGTTCTTCTTCGGCTCCTGGCCGACGAGCTCTTCGACCTTCTCCTGGACCTGCGGCATCCGTGTCGAGCCGCCGACGAGGATGACCTCGTCGATGTCCGACTTCGAGTAGTCGGCGTCGGCGAGCGCCTGCTCGGTCGGCTCGACGGTACGGTCGATGAGGTCAGCGGTGAGGCTCTCGAACGTCGCGCGGGTGACGGACTGTTCGAGGTGGACCGGCCCGCTGTCGGTCGCGGTGATGAACGGGAGGTTGACCGTGGTCTCCTTCTTGTTCGACAGCTCGATCTTCGCCTCCTCGGCGGCGTCCTTCAGGCGCTGGAGCGCCTGCCGGTCGTCGCGGAGGTCGATCCCGTGGCTGTTCTGGAACTCGTCTGCGAGGTGGTCGATGAGCGCCTCGTCCCAGTCGTCGCCGCCGAGGTCGTTGTCCCCGTTCGTGGCGACGACCTCGTAGACGCCGCCGCCGAGGTCGAGGACCGACACGTCGAACGTGCCGCCCCCGAGGTCGTACACGAGGACGGTCTGGTCGGACTCGTCGTCGAGCCCGTACGCCATGGAGGCGGCCGTCGGCTCGTTGACGATGCGCTCGACGTCGAAGCCGGCGATCTCGCCGGCGTCCTTCGTCGCCTGCCGCTGCTTGTCGTTGAAGTACGCGGGGACGGTGATGACCGCCTTCTCGACGTCGTCGCCGAGGTACTCCTCGGCGTCGCGTTTGATCTTCTGGAGGATCATCGCCGAGACCTGCTCCGGCGTGTACTCCTCGTCGCCGATCTCGACGGTGTAGTCGCCGTCGCCCATGTGCCGCTTGATCGACTGGATCGTGCGGTCGGGGTTCTGGACGGCCTGGTTCTTCGCCGGCTTGCCGACGAGGCGCTCGTCGTCGTCGGCGAATGCGACGACCGAGGGCGTCGTCCGGTCGCCCTCGGCGTTGGCGATGATCTCGGGCTCGTCGCCCTCCATCACCGCGAACGCGGAGTTGGTGGTACCGAGGTCGATACCGAGAATTTTGTTGCTCGCCATCTTGGTCACAGATAGCGGCTTGTTTCGGTTAAAGGTTACTAGACGCCGCGATCTCCCCGGGAGAAGAAAGCCGCCGCCGTCGTGCGTTTTCTCGATCGTGTGAGTCGCTCACATCGATGTTTTTATACCGATCCGCAAACGCAGCGCCGGTCTCGGGCTCGCGGACGCGAACCGGCCCGGACTCGCCGGCTCAGATCCCGCTCACGAGGTCTTCGAGGACCGCCTCGGGGTCGTCGGCCTTCGCGACGCCGGAGGCCAGCAGGACGCCGGCGGCCCCGAGGTCGCCGGCGGTCGACACGTCCTCGCCGGTGGAGACGCCGGCGCCGCAGAACACGTCAACCGCGGGGTCGACGGCCTCGGCGGCCGCGACCGCGTCCTCGACGATACCCGGGTCCGCGGTGGCGACGGAGACGTCGCCGCCGATGAGCTCCGGGGGCTCGACCGCGACGGCGTCGGGGCCGAGCGCGGCGGCGGCGCCGACCTGCGCGGGGTTGTTCGCGCAGACGATCGTCTCCAGGTCAGCGCGCTCGGCCGCGCGGACCGAACCGTCGATGTCGGCGAGCTTCAGTCGCTTCTCCGAGTGGTTGATCAGGGTCCCCTCGGCGCCGTTGTCGGCGGTGGCCTCGGCGAGCGTCGAACCCGTGTGCGAACCGTGCTCGTTCGGCGAGACGTGCTGCGCCCACGTCTCGACGCCCGTCTCGGCGACGCGGGCGAGGTCGGCCGCCTGCGGCGAGACGGCGATCCGCGCGCCGGACGCCTCGGCGACGTCGCGGGCCGCGGTCGCTACCTCGATCGGATCGCACGGGTACGCCTTGAGGTTCACCAGGATGAACATACCTCTACTCGGGGAGCGCGGCGCAAATAGGTTCGTGCTTCGCGACGCTCGCTCGGGGTCCCGTCGTTTCGACCCCTCACAACCCCGGGAACCGGGCGACCCGGGGGGCGGAGAGCAGAAACGACCTTATACCCCGATGCTGTGGGTCCGACAAGAGATGTCCCTCATCGAGCTCATCGCCGGCGTGGAAGCCCACGAGGCCACGCTGACCGTGTTCAACGCAGAACCGGCGGTTACGGAGGAGCTCCGGGAGTATTTCGCCGACCGCAACGTCCGGATCGTCGACGATCAGACCGCCTCCGGACCGGAGGCGTTCGCCGTGCTGGCGCGGGACGGCGAGTTCGTCACGGGCGTCACCGTGGACGAGCTGCTGCCGGGGCGGGGCGGAGACGAGGGGGAGACACCCGCGGAGCGAGGTGAGACGCCCGGCAACGTCGGGAAGCCGGTGTTGGATCACCTCGACGAGACGATGTTTACCTCCTACTCCCGCGAGGACATGGTCGCCGCGTCGCGGGAGATCGAGGACCGCGCCTGGCGGGTCGGCGACGGAGAGCTCCACGCGGGGTTCCAGACCCTCGACGTCCTCACCGGGGAGGCGGACACCTACGACCTGCTCGGCGAGAAGGACCGGCTCGACGTCCACGCGTACGCCGCCGCCGAGGGCGACGCACCCGACGTCGGCACCTACACGGTCCACGTCGGCGAGACCGCCGAGATCCGCGAGACGTGGTTCGTCGCGTACGACGGGGGCGGCTACGAGGACGCCAAGTGCGCGCTGCTCGCCGAGGAGCGCGCGCCCGGCGAGTTCTACGGGTTCTGGAGCTACGACCCCGAGACGGTCGACTACATCATCGACTACCTGACCGAGCGGTACGGCGGATCGGAGCAGACGGACGGCGGCGGTGCGACCGTCTGAGCCGGGGATAACGAGTACGGCGGGGCCGGAGCGTCGTCGCGGCTCAGTCCTTCCGCTTGACGACGTCGCCGAGCGTCATCGTGCCGGCGTCGTCCGTCTCCCAGTCGGCGTCGTCGGTCGACTGCCCCTCGACCAGCGAGATGTCGAGCGCGCGCTCGAGCTTGCGCTGGACCTCGTCGGTCGGGAGCGTGTCGGCGCGTTCGAGCTTGCGGATGAGGCTCGCCTTCTCGTTGAGCTGGTCGGCCAGCTCCTCCTGGCTCAGCCCGCGCGACTCCCGCGCATCGCGGATCAGCTCGTCGTAGTCGGTGGCGATCTCGTCCATGTCGTCGAACATGTCGCGGGGGCGAGTCGAGCTCCCCGACGAGCCGCCGGAGCCGGACGATCCGGACGACGAAGACGACTTCCCGGTGCTGGAGCTGGTGGAGTACTTGCCGCCGCCGGAGCTCGTCGACTCGTCGCGGACCTCGGTGCCGAAGTCCGTACACGAGCTACAGAGCTCCAGCTCGGCGCCTTCGACCTTCGTCGTCGTCAGCGAGGCCTCCTCGGCGCCGCACATCTCACACTGGGGCATACGCGACGCTAGCGCTCCCGATGGTATAAAGGGTGTGCCGCGGCGCCGGGCGCGGGTCACGCCGGCGAGGTCCCGACCGCAATCGTGCCGCTGTCGGTACCGACTTGTCGCCGCGGCCGGCAGGACTGGTATGGACGTCCACGTCACGCGCTCGACCCTGCGAGGGACCGCCCGCGCGCCGCCGTCGAAGAGCTACACCCACCGCGCGCTGCTCGCCGCCGGCTACAGCGACGGCGCGACCGTCGAGTCGCCGCTGGTGTCCGCGGACACGCGAGCGACCGCCCGCGCCGTCGCGGCGTTCGGCGGTTCGGTCGCGCGCGCCGGAGACGGGAGTTCGACCGCCGAAGGCGAGCCCGGCCTGACGGGCGCCGACGCGCTCTCGGTCGAGGGGTTCGGCGGCCGCACCGCCGTCCCCGACGACGTGATCGACTGCGCGAACTCGGGGACGACGATGCGGCTGGTCACCGCCGCGGCCGCGCTCGCGGACGGCACCACCGTCCTCACCGGGGACGAGTCGCTCCGCTCGCGCCCGCAGGGTCCGCTCCTCGACGCGCTCGCCGACCTCGACGTCCGCGCGGAGTCGACGCGGTCGAACGGGCGGGCCCCGCTCGTCGTGACCGGCCCGCTCGCCGGCGGCGAGGTCGCCATCCCCGGCGACGTCTCCTCGCAGTACGTCACCGCACTGCTGATGGCGGGCGCCGTCACCGAGGAGGGGATCGAGGTAGAGCTCACGACCGACCTCAAGTCGGCGCCGTACGTCGACATCACGCTCGAACTGCTCGCCGACTTCGGCGTCGAGGCGACCCCGGTCGACGAGGACGGCGATCCGCTCGACGGTGCCGCGGGCGCCGCGGGGTTCTCGGTCCCGGGCGGACAGACGTACGCGCCGAGCGACGAGACGTACGCGGTCCCCGGCGACTTCTCCTCTATCTCCTACCTCCTCGGCGCGGGCGCGGTCGCGGCCGCGCCCGGCGAGCCGCTCCGGATCGAGGGCGCCCGGCCGAGCGCGCAGGGCGACGCCGCGATCGTCGAGATCGTCGAGCGCATGGGCGCGCCCGTCGACTGGGACCGCGAGGCCGGCGCGATCGCGGTCGAGCGCGGCGATCTCTCCGGCGTCACCGTCGACGTGGGGGGAACGCCCGACCTGCTCCCGACGATCGCCGCGCTCGGCGCGGTCGCGGACGGGGAGACGCGGATCGAGAACTGCGAGCACGTCCGCTACAAGGAGACCGACCGGGTGTCCGCGATGGCCGAGGAACTCGAAAAGCTCGGCGCCGAGACGACCGAAGGGCGGGACGTACTCACGATTCACGGAGGCGAAAGCGATCTCGTCGGGGCGACCGTCGACGGCCGAGCCGACCACCGGATCGTGATGGCGCTGTCCGTCGCCGCGCTGGCGGCCGAGGGGACGACGACCGTCCGCGGCGCCGAACACGTCGATGTCTCCTTCCCCGGCTTCTTCGACGCGATGGCCGACCTCGGGGCGACCGTCGAGCGCGGGGACGCACGGGGAAGGGAATAGTTATAGCCGTTCGCAATCCACACAATAGTATATGGTGGCAGACAGCAGATGAGCGGTGATCCGGCGTCGAACGGAGCGGCGGACGGACCGAACGCGGCGGTCGTCGTCGGCGTCGTGTTCTCGGCGATCGTGGTGCTCACCGTGATCGCGTACACGGTGACTGTGACCACGGTCAACCTGCTTGCCGTCGACCTGCTCGCGTACCCGGTCGGCGGGGTCGCGCCGTTCGTCGTGATCACTGGGGCCATTCTCACGATCCCGATAATGATTCCGACCGCGCTGATCTCGATGAAGCGACTCGGCTGACCGCGGTCGCGGCGTCATCCGGTCACCGCTCGAAGCGCGACGGTCGCCGCCGAATCCGGACCGACGGCTACACAAGCCCACCGGACCGACACACGCGTATGGACGACATCGACGTCGAGCCCGTCGACCGGGTCGACGAGGCCGACGACGACACCGCGGTCGAGCCCGCGGAGACGGACGAGGAGCTGACCGTCGACGAGGAGTTCGCCGACCTGCCCGCGGGCGTCGACGCGCCCGACTACGTGCTGTACGGCGGGAAGGGCGGCGTTGGAAAGACGACGATGGCGGCCGCGACGGGGCTCGTCTCGGCCGCGGGCGGCGTCCGGACGCTCGTCGTCTCGACCGACCCCGCGCACTCGCTGTCGGACACCTACGAGACCGAGATCCCCGCCGAGCCAGCGCGCATCCGCGAGGATGTGCCCCTGTACGCCGCCGAGATCGACCCCGACGCCGCGGTCGACGAGGGGATGTTCGGGGCGGACGGCGACCCGCTCGGCGGGCTCGGCGAGATGGGCGACGCGATGGGCGGCATGGGCGGCGAGGGGCCGACGGGCGGCGCCGAGGGCGAGGACGGCGAGGGGCTCGGCGGACTCCTCGGCGGCACGATGCCCGGCGCCGACGAGGCGGCGGCGATGCGCCAGCTGCTGGAGTACCTCGACGACCCGCGGTTCGACCGCGTCGTCGTCGACACCGCGCCGACCGGTCACACGCTCCGCCTGCTCCAGCTGCCGGAGATCATGGACTCGATGCTCGGGCGCGTGATGAAGCTCCGGCAGCGCTTCTCCGGGATGATGGACGGGATCAAGGGGATGTTCGGCGGCGGCGACGACGACCCCGACCCCTCGGCGGACCTCGAGGAGCTCCGCGAACGCATCGAGCGACTCCGAGCGGTCCTGCGCGACCCCGCGAAGACGGACTTCCGCGTCGTGATGATCCCCGAGGAGATGAGCGTCGTCGAGTCCGAGCGGCTCGTCGCGCGGCTCGACGAGTTCGGAATCCCGGTGAACACGCTCGTCGTCAACCGTGTGATGGAGGGCGTCGGCGACGTGACCGGCGGGAACGGGGCCGGGATCGACCCCGACTGGGTGGTCGAGCCCAACCCCGACACCTGCGAGTTCTGCGCCCGCCGGTGGGAGGTCCAGCAGAGCGCGCTCCGCCAGGCGACGGACCTGTTCCGCGCCCGGGACGTGAAGCGGGTGCCGCTGCTCGCGAACGAGGTCCGGGGTGAGGCCGCGCTGCGGGTCGTCGCGGCCTGTCTGGACTGAGCGGTCCGACTACGGCTCGCGTCCGGCGCTACTCGGTCGCGCTCCCGAAGATCCGGTCCCGGACCAGCTCCGCGACGCCCGCGAGGTGCGCCTGTCCGAACAGCCCGACCAGCACCGCGCCCGCGGTGTTGTACATGAGATCGAGCACGGTGTCGTCGAGCCCGTGCTGCGCGAGCGGCATGTCGATGCCGGTCTCGGTCGCGACGATGTCTAAGCCGAACTCGAACAGCTCCCAGAGCACGCCGAACGCGAGGACGATGAGGACGATGAAGACGAACGCGAACCGCGACGGGATCCGGATCCCGTCGCTGTGGAGGTCGACCGCCCGGAGCGTCGTGTAGCCGACTGCGGCGACCAGGGAGGCCGACAGCGCGTGCGTCATGTGGTCCCACCACTCGACGCGGGCGTAGAACCCGGCCGAGCCGACCGTGTGGAGGAACACGGCCGTCGTGATCCACAGGGCGAGCCACGGGTCGAGCGGGAGGTCGTACCGGCGCTCGAGCGCCGCGGGGACCAGCGTGACGAGGAGCGCAATGACCCCGTTGCTTACTGCCTTCTGCTCGCCCGCGAGGAAGCCGTACGCGACGATACCGACGAGCAGGACCTGCATCGCGCCCGTGAGTCGACGCTGCGACGCGAGGGACAGCCGAGGGAGCAGCGTCATCGCCGCACCACCCGGCGGATGACGCGACGGAGGAGACGTCCCCGGCGGCGGAAGTAGCCGTCGAAGAGGAGTCCGGCCGCGATCCCGGCCAGCGTGACGTACATGTACTCGGTCATCAGCGCGTCGTTCGTCGTCAGGTACGCGGTGCCGACGCGCTGGTCGAGGTTCCAGCGCAGCACCGTCCACACCGCCGCCGTCGCCAGCGTCGTCATCACGACGAAGGCGACCGCGAACCAGTGGGTGAGCCGCAGCGACGTGAACATGTGGAGGTCGACGGCGATCACGAGCGCCAGCGCCGCGATGGCGACGTACGCCGCGAACGTCCCTAACTCGCCGCCGAGGAGCGCGCCCACGAGGACCGGGAGCAGCGCGAGGCCCACCAGCTCGGCCGGGAGCATCGTCCGCCAGTCGCGAGCCGCGACCGTGGGCGCGAGCAAGACGCCGCCGAGTCCGACCGCGATCGCCGCCGACAGCAGGTCGTAGTCGAGCGCGCTCTCGACGAGGACTCCGCCCAGGACGGCGATCATCGCCCACGCGACGAGCGCGTTGAGCCGGCCGTCGCGGATCAGCTGCGTGAGTCTGTCCTCGACGGATCCCAGCGTGCCGGCGAGGTCTTCGCCGGACTCCCCGTCGCCGACGCTCGCGTCGGAGCCGGTCTCGGTGTCGCGGCGTCGGTCTCCGTCCATGTCCGGTACCGAGGCCGGGGAGGATTATAAGCTGTCGCTCCGGATCAGCGGTGGGCGCGACGGTGTACGGCGGCGAACGGGTCCCGAGACCGGCGGCGAACGGACGCGCTTTTATGTTCCACGGCCGTGTTGTCGGTATGAACTGTCGGCGGTGTGGGACCCCGTTAGAGAAGCCGGGGGACTACTGTTTGACCTGTAACACCGCCAACGCCGACGCGGTCGTCGCCGAGTTCGACGCCGACCGCGCACACCTGACGATGTTGGACGAGGACGCCGTCGTCGGCGAGACGACGATCACCACGCGCCCGGAGGACACCGAGCGCCTGACGGAGGTCCAACTGCGGAACTTCGCGGGGCGCGTCGCCGACGAGATCCGACGCAAGCGACCGGAGACCGTCTACGCCGCCGGCGAGCGCGAGCCGCTCCGCGAGACGCGCGCGCAGCTCCACCACGAGTTCTACCGGGTGCCCGACGGCGGCGCCGGCGGGAGCGACCGAGACGGGACGACGGCGAGCGACCCCGCAGACGACGGCGGGAAGCCGGACGTGAGCCCCCTCGTAGAGTGGGTGCTCGACCGTCGCGGCGACCGGTCGCTGGCGGTGGTCGAGACCCCGCCGCGCGAGAAGATCGGCGGGTCGCACTCGACGCTCATCGGCGACCGCAAGGGGCGGAAGGCCGTCCAGACCGTCGCGGAACACCCGCACGTGAAGAAGATCGTTCCCGGTCCCATCGACGCCGGCGGGACGGGGTCACGGACCGGCCTCCGCGCGAAGGCGACGCGCGCGGGGACCAACGGCAACGTCCGGCTACTCCTGCGGGACGGCTCCAGCGTCCAGGAGAACCGGATCGTCACCACGGCGATGGACCGCGAGACCGGCGAGCGCGTCCGCGAGGACCTCAACGAGGCGCTCCGGGACGCGGAGCTCCAAGACGTGTAGCTTCCGGCCCCGCCCGCCGTGTGCGGATCTGGCGTCCGATGTCCGTATCTCGGTCGCAGCGCCCGGAAGCGGCCACTACTGACCGCGTCGCTGTCGCGGGGTTTTTCACGAGACCGGTCGTTGCGAGCGGTGTGAGCACCCTCGTCACGCTCGGCGCGGGCGTCGTCTTCGGGCTGGCGCTCGCGGCGCCGCCCGGTCCGATGAACGCGGTGATCGCCGAGGAGGCCGTCCTCCGCGGTCGCTTCGCCGGCTTCCGGGCCGGCCTCGGCGCGGCGACCGCCGACGCGATCTTCTTCGTCCTCGCGTACGTCGGCGTCGTCGCGGTCGTGGAGTCGTTCCCGCTGTTACAGGGCGTCATGGTCGCGGTCGGCGGCGTCCTTATGCTGTACTTCGCCGTCGGCGCGGCCCAAGGCGCGCGGGCGTCGTTCCGTCCGACCTCCGGCGAGGAGCCGATCGCGGCCGAGGGGAAGGGGTTCCGCAAGGCGCTGGTGCTCGCCCTGACGAACCCGTACCAGGTGCTGTTCTGGCTGACGATCGGCGTCGGCCTGCTTCAGCCGGGCGAACTCGACGTGTTGTCCCGGCTCCCGGTGGTCGGAGCCGACCTCGCCGGGACGCTCGTGGTCGCCACCGGCTCGCCCGCGCTCATCGGCGGGTTCTTCCTCGGCGTGCTGGTCTGGGTCCTCGGCTTCCCCACGGGACTCGTCGCCGCGGAGCGCAGGATCGAGGCGTTCGCCCCGATCGTCGCCGTCGCGTCGGCGTTCGTGCTCGCCGGCTTCGGCGTCTACTTCCTCTACGACGCGGCGACGACGCTGGCCGCGCTTGGGGCGTAACCGGGGCGGCCGTCGCCCGTCGGCCGCTCCGTGGCGGTCGCGCCCGCCGTACATGGACAACGGCTTTGACCCGTCGGCGCGACCGTCCCGTATGTTCGAGAAGACGACGTGGATCAAGCTCCCGCGGAACGTCCTCGTGGGACACGACGTCCTCGACGACCTCGGGGAGGCGGTCGGCGAGCTCTATCTCACCGGGCGGCCGCTGATCGTGACGAGCCCGACGCCGAACGAGATCGCCGGCGACCGCGTCAGAGCCCAGTTCGACGACCCCGCGACCGCGGTCGTGGAGAACGCCTCCTTCGCGGCCGTCGAGGACCTGAAGGAGACCGCGGAGGCGGTCGACCCGGGCTACCTCATCGCGCTCGGCGGCGGCAAGCCGATCGACATCGCGAAGATGGCAGCCGACCACCTCGACGTCGGCTTCGTCTCCGTCCCGACGGTCGCCTCCCACGACGGTATCGTCTCGGGGCGCTCGTCGATCCCAGAGGGCGACACGCGCCACTCGGTCGCCGCCGACCCGCCGCTCGCCGTCGTGGCGGACACGACGCTGCTCGCGGACGCCCCGTGGCGGCTCACCACCGCGGGTTGTGCGGACATCATCTCCAACTACACCGCGGTGAAGGACTGGCGGCTCGCCCGCCGCCTGCGGAACGTCGAGTACAGCGAGTACGCGGGCGCGCTCTCGGAGATGACCGCGGAGCTGCTCGTCGAGAACGCCGACATGATCCGGCCGGGCCTAGAGGAGTCGGCGTGGGTCGTGGTGAAGGCGCTCGTCTCCTCCGGGGTCGCGATGTCGATCGCCGGCTCCTCGCGGCCCGCCTCGGGCGCGGAACACCTCATCTCCCACCAGCTCGACCGCATCGCGCCCGGTAAGGCGCTCCACGGCCACCAGGTCGGCGTGGCGTCGATCATGACGGAGTTCCTCCACAGCGGCGAGAACGGGCGGTGGGCGGCGATCCGCGACGCACTCGCCGAGCTCGACGCCCCGACGACCGCGGGCGAGCTGGGGATCGACGACGCGGAGCTCATCGCCGCGCTCACGAGCGCCCACGAGATCCGCGACCGCTACACCATCCTCCAGGGCGGGATCAACGAGGAGGCGGCGATAGGGGTCGCGACCGCGACCGGCGTCATCGAGGAGTGATCCCGGTTCGGCGCGCGGGACGCCGCCGGACGGCCCCACGTCGCCCCCGCCGAACGGCCCCGCGTCGTCCCCGATCTCCGGCTCTCGATTCCGACCTCGAAAGGCCAATAACGCTCCCGGGAGTACACCTGATATGTCCACCGCCAGCGTTCGCGACCGGGCCAAAGAGCGGGCCACCGCGATAACCGTCCTCCTCACCGTCGTCGGCTACGGCGCCGTAGGGGGCGTGTTCCTCGTTCCGGAGTTCCAAGCGCTGTTCCCGACGCTCACGCAGGAAACGGTCAATCTGCTCGCGCACGCCATCGCGGCCGTCAACACGGTCACCGTGATCTCCCTCTCGCTCGGCTGGTACTGGATCCGGAACGACGAGGTGAAAAAGCACGCGGCGGCGATGACGACGTCGTTCGTCCTCATCCTCCTGTTCCTCGGGATGTACCTCCCGAAGGTCGCCGGGGGCGGCACCAAGGAGTTCGTCCTCGACTCGTCGTACGCGTGGGTCCCGCTGTGGGACTGGGTGTACCCCGCGTACCTGATCATGCTCGCGATCCACATCATTCTCTCCGTGGTCTCGGTCCCCGTCGTCCTCTACGCGATCGTCCTCGGGCTCACCCACACCGAACAGGAGCTCCGGACGGAGACGCCACACCGGCGCGTCGGTCGGATCGCCGCGAGCGCGTGGATCCTCTCGCTCGCGCTCGGGGTCGTCACCTACCTCCTCTTGAACCACCTGTACGACTCGACGTTCGCGGCCGCCGAGGCCGCGACGGTCCTCCTGCCGGCCGTCCCGGTCTAACTCCCCCCCCTCGGCCCCGGCGTCTCGCCGGGGGATCCCGGCCGCCCCCGCCGCCACCGAAACGCTTGACCGGCGGCCGCGACACCCACACCCATGACCGACTGGATCGGCGAGACGTTCACGAGCGACGCGGGCTGGAACCACCTCCTCGACCTCGTCGACGTCGGCGACCGCATGGCCGGTTCGGCGGGCGAGCGCGAGGCGCTTGAGCTGACCCGCGACGCGTTCGCCGCGGCCGGCGCGCGGAACGCCGCGGTCGAGGAGTTCGAGATACAGGGCTGGGAGCGCGGCGACAGCGCGGTCCGCGAGGCCGCGACGGACGAGCCGGTCGCCGTCGGCCCGAACGCCTGTATCGCGCTACCGCGCAGCCCGAGCGCCGAGGTGACCGGGGAGTTCGTCGACCTCGGTCACGGCGTTCCAGCGGACTTCGAGGCCGACCTCGAGGGGAAGGTCGTGATGGTGTCGTCGGACACCCCCGACGCCGTCGACCGATTCATCCATCGCCGGGAGAAGTACTACCGCGCGGTCGACGCCGGCGCCGCCGCCTTCGTCTTCGCCAACCACGTCGAGGGGACCCTCCCGCCGACCGGGAGTGTCGGGACCGCGGAGGCGCCCGTGGGGGCGATCCCGGCGGTCGGCGTCTCGAAGGAGGCCGGCGCCCGGCTGGCGCGGCGACGCGAGGGCGACGACCTGACCGTCGCGGTCGACTGCGAGACGCCGACGGCGACGAGCGGCAACGCGGTCGCCGAACTCGGCCCCGACACCGACGAACACCTGCTCGTCTCCTCGCACGTCGACGCCCACGACATCGCGGAGGGCGCGATGGACAACGGGGCGGGGACGGCGACGATCGTCGAGGTCGCGCGGGCGCTCGCTGCGCGCGAGGGCGAGCTCGACGTGCGGGTCCGATTCGCCGCGTTCGGCGCCGAGGAGGTCGGGCTCGTCGGCTCGTCCGTGGCCGCCGAGGCGGCCGACAGGGAGGCGGTCCGCGCGGTCGTCAACGTCGACAGCAACGTGTTCGGTCGGACGCTGCGGCTCGACCACCACGACTTCGACGCGCTGGCGGCGGCCGCCGACCGTGTGAGCGACCGCTTCGACCACCCGATCGCGACGGGGAGCGAGCTGGTCCCCCACAGCGACCACTGGCCGTTCGTGAAGCGGGGGATCCCCGGGTACATGGTCTCGGGCGAGACCGAGGGGCGCGGCCGCGGCTGGGGCCACACCCACGCCGACACGCTGGATAAGCTGGAGTCGCGAAACCTCCGCGAGCAGGCGATCCTCCTGACCGAGCTGGTCGTCGAGCTCGCCGAGGCGGACGCGTCGGTTCCCCGCCGCGACACCGACGAGATCGCGGCGGCGCTCGAAGCCGAGGGGAAGGCGACGGGGATGAAGCTCACCGGCGACTGGCCGTTCTGACGCGAGGCGAGCGAGAAAGTGGCGGTCCGCGGTTCGTCAGGCGACGACGAACTGGTTCCAGATCCCTTCGACGAGGAAGAACAGCGCGAAGTACGACGACCACACCAACACGACGAGCGAGGCGGCGATCGAGCTCTTCGGCGCCTCGATCGTCATGTCGTTCCGGGCCTCGACGTTGCGGGCCTCCAGCTCGAAGAAGTCGGCGACGAACATCGCGAGGACGAGCACGGAGAGGATCGTCCCTCTCACCGGCGAACCGAGGATGTAGACGAACGAGAGGAGGACAAGCCCGACGTTAGTGAACACGTGCGGCGTGTACGCCTCCACGCTGTCCGCCTCCTGTCCCTGTTCGACGTGCCGCCTGTGCGCGAGGTGCCGCGTGGCGAGGTTCGCGACTGTCATCACGAAGATCGCGTACGGCAGCGCCGGCCCGACGGCCGACAGCCAGCCGAGGGGAACGAGGAACTGCAGTGGGTCCATATCCACCACTTCCGTTCACGACGTATTAGAGTGTTTCCGATCGGCGCGCCCGCGGGGAGGGGCGGCGTCGCTGCGATCGGAACGAGCCGTCCGTCGCTGCGATCGGAACGAGCCGTCCGTCGCTGCGATCGGAACGAGCCGTCGCCGCCACCGGGGGAGGGATCACCCCTGCTCCGCCGTCGGAGCGAGGAGATCGACCATCGTCGCGGCCTCGATCCTGACCGCGCGATGTGGCTCGACAGTCCCCCAGCGGTCCCCGTCGACGACCAGCGCGACCGACTCCTCCTCGCGCTCGACGGTGACCGCGAGGCGGCCGCTCGCGACCCACGTGTCGGGAGCGGTCGTGAACGGCGAGACGGGGACGACCGCGAGGCCCGCCCCGGGCGATACCAGCGGCCCGCCGGCCGCCGCCGCATACCCCTCACTCCCGAGCGGCGTCGCGACCACGGCGCCGTCCGCGCGCACCGACGCCGACTCGCCGTCGGAGAACGCGATCTCGTACTCGGATATCCGGGCCGGCGCCGCCGTCACGAACGCGACGTCGGCGGCCGCGAACCGGCGGCGACTATCCGGCCGTTCGACCGCGACGACCGGATGAGCGACGCGGGAGAACGCGTCGAACTCGGGAGCCGGCCCGTCGACGACGAGGTCGGTCACGAGACTCGGGTCGACCGCGTGACGGCCCGTTCCGACCGGGAGGATCGGGTGACCGCGCGTGTCCGTACTCGCGGCCGCGCGCATCGCCTCGCGGAGCGCGGCCTCGCCGACGGCGACGACTACGTCTGCCTCGGCGCGGTCGACGAGCGGGGCGCCCGCGTCGGTCGCCGCCGATCGGATCGCCGCCGCCGGGTCGCCCTCGCCGAGAACCGCGAAGGGGCGCGTCGGCTCACTCATGGCCGTGGGTGGGACGAGCGGCGGTGAAAATCCCTCGGTTCGCCGGCGGTCGCCGTCGCGTCGCCGGTGAACGGCGCGAGGAAGAGCGGAGAAACGAGACGAGCGTTTCGGGTTCAGTTCGCGGCGGCGTCTTCGTCGCCGCCGTTGAGAGCGTCGCGGAGCTGGCGGCTGGCCGGGATGAGCACCCAGAACGTCGCCGCGCCGAGCACCATCAGCCAGAAGAACATGTCGCCCGCGAACACGCCGATCTCGCCGTACGCCGTGTTCACGCCCTCCGCCGGGTTCACGAGCTGCGACACCTGGTAGTACGACGGCGTCCGGTACCAGCCGCCGAAGGTGATCCAGCCGAGACCGCCGATCGCGAACAGGGCGAAGCCCTTCATGAACTCGTCTGCCATTATCTCATGTTTCGCTGGGGTCGTCTTGAGACTTTCCCATCCCCTGTCCGCGGAACCGGGTCCCGAGCACGTACACGGCGGTTCCGAGGATAATGAATCCCACGCCCGTGATCGCCAGTATCGCCACCAGCACGTCTTCCGGGGGCAGGAGTCCGGCGTTGTCGAGCAGATAGACGATGGTCGTCCGGACGAAGCTAATCTGGAGCGTCGCGGCGTCGATGAGGGTGAACCCGACGAAGTAGGTGACGACCGCGGCGAGCGTCGAGAAGACGGTGACGGCCTTGTACAGCCGGAACGGGACGACGATCTCTCGGCCGCTCGGGCCCTCCCGCGGGCCCGTCGGCTCGGTGCGGGGCTCGGCGTCGTCGTCGGCCGCGATCGGATCGCCGGTCTCGTCGAACGCCTGCGAGGAGTCGCCGTCTGTTGAGGATGACATGGGTGATACGGAGCGTCTGAACGGCTGGACCGGACCGCGACCGCGCGTCGGTCACGGGGGCGAAGCGGGCGGGGCTCGACCGGTTACTTCGGCGGGCGGAGCATGAAGTACCGGCGGTTGAGGTCGTACATGTACCCCTCGCGCATCGTCTTCAACACCGCGTAGGTGATGATGCCGGCGACGACGGGGAGCATGAACACGAGCGAGAACAGCAGCTCGAGCGGGACGGGGAAGAAGTTCTGGATGGCGAGCACCGCCAGCGTGATCGCCAGCACGACGCCGGTCATCCCGAGCGCCGCCCAGCCCGGCTCCTCGACGGGACGCCGCGCGTTCCCCTTGTTGAGGAAGGGGACGAGCGTGATGACGCCGAAGATGGCGCCGTGGGCCACGAGCCCGTACAGCTCGTTGGACATGACGATGTTGCCGCCCAACACCGCGAGTTCGGGGTTGATCGGGCTGAGTTTCAGCAGTCCGAACGACCAGTAGAGGTACCAGTCGGGCAGGATGATCGCCGGCGTCGATCCGGGGTTCGCCGGGTCCCCGAAGTGCCCCGGAAGGATCGACGCCACGAGCAGCATGATCCCGAGGAAGAACGACGTGATAGCGAGGTTCCGGATCGTCTCGTGGGGCCACGTCGGGAAGCCGAGCACGTCGCGCTCGACGTACGTGGACTCCGCGCGGAGGTCCTCGTCCTCGCGGCGGGACCGCTCAAAGTACTGGTAGGTGAGCTGTGCGAGCCCCTGGCTGCGCCCCTTGCGCTCCGACCAGGTCGGCGTCTCGTCGTCCGGCGGGACGGTCGCCGGGGGGCCGCCGTCGGTCCGCGCCTCGTCGTCGGTGCCTCCGTCCGTCATGGGAGTGGTGTCGTCGGTCATTGGATTAGTGCGGTTCCGCGATGCCCTGCACCCAGACGATGCCCACGTGGACCGCGATGAGCGCGGTGACCACGAACGGCAGCACGAACACGTGCAGGATGTACATTCTCACGAGCGTCGCCGGTCCGAGGGTGAAGCCGCCGAACAGCAACTGGGCCGCCCACTCGCCCACGATCGGGGTCGCGAGCGCCAGTTCGACGCCGATCTGCGCCGCCCAGAAGGACAGCTGCTTCCACGGGAGGACGTACCCGGAGAAGCCGAACAGCAGCGTCAGGGCGATGAGCACGACGCCGAGGATCCAGTTGACCTCGCGCGGCTCCTTGTACGCGCCGGTGAAGTAGACGCGCAGCATGTGGAGGAACACCGCCGCCACCATGAACTGCGCCGCCCAGCGGTGGATCGCCCGGAGCATGAACCCGAACTGGACGTCCGTCATGATCATCACCATCGAGTCGTACGCCGCCGTCGGGTCGCCCTGCGCCGCCGCACCGGCGGTCGACGGTGCGTAATAGAACCCGAGCAGCGCGCCGGAGACCGCCGCGAGCAGGTATGCGATGATAGAGAGGGACCCGAGCGAGTACAGCGGGTACCAGTACCAGAACTTGTTGTCGAGGTCGTACTGCTCGGTGTGGCTCTTCGGCATCTGGAGGTTCGCGCGGTAGTACATCGTCTCCAGCAGTTCGAGGTAGTCGACGATGCGAAGCCGCTTGTCCAGCCAGATGAGCGTGGTCAGGAACGCCGTCTCGATGGCCGTGAGGTCCTGACTCTTGAGCCACGCGTTGTGGTCCATGTCGTCTTGTTTTTTCAGACTCATTGTCGAATCACTTCTTGTAGTACGGGTACACAGCCCGTTTCAGCGTGTCCGCCAGCCCGCCGGTGTCGATGCTTTTGCCGTCCTTGTCCTCCTCGCGGACGTACAGGTCCTCCCACTTGCGACGGCGTTTCTTCACGATCATCACGTCCGGAAGGAACTCTTTCCGGTACAGGAGTAGGATGAACGCGAGATCAATAAAGATGAGGGCGAGAAGCGCCCCGACGAACATGTTGCCGGCCTCCGTCGACGCCCACGCGGACATCAGCCCGTAGGTGAAAAGCGCGACGAACACGACCTCGATGACGGTGAGGAGGACGATCGCGATCGCGGCCGCGGTGCTCTCACGGGCCGGTTCGTACCGGTGAATGTCGCCGTACGAGGAGTTGCCGGAGCTCATCTCGCACCCCCGTGACCCGTGTGGGCGGACTCGCCGTACTTGAGCATGTAGAACGTGAACACGAACGTCAGCCCGATGCCGAGGATCGCGGAGATGCCGACCCAGTGGGCGTGGAGCGGAACGCCGACCTTGGCGATGTCCTCGGGCCACCCGGTGTTCGCGCCGCCGCCGACCTCGACGGTCGCGACGTCCTCGCCGACGGCAATGCCGCCGTGCATGCCGACCGCGGTGTGGGGCACGCAGTGGTAGTGGGTGATCCCGGCGTCCTCGCTCGACGTCTCGTACTCGTAGGTGTACCCCTCCTCGCCGACGGGGTCACCGCTGTCGAAGCTGGCCGGGCCGCCGCCATCGACCGCCTGGACGTTGTGGTCGCCGCCGTTGCCCGTCCACTCCCAGGTGATCGTCGTTCCCTCGTCGACCCACACGAGGGTCGGGTCGAACGCGAGGCCGTTGCTGCCGGCCCCGACCGAGATGGTCACCGAGTCCTGGCCGCGGGCGTCGGTGTACGAGCCCACGTTTCCGCTGGCCGCCCCGCTCGGCCAATCGGGCTGTACCTCCTGTGCAGCCGCCGTTCCGGTCGCCCCGGCGGAGGCCGCGACGGCGGCGGTCGCGCCGCCGGCCGTCCGCACGAAGTCCCGCCTTTTCATACAGTTTCACTCAGGACGGGGTGCGCTTAAACCCACCGACTGATACCGCCGACGCGGAGGTGTCTGTAGGGCCTGAGACCGTCGAAATCGGCGGATTACTCGTCTCGGTCGGGGTCGGTCGTAGCGCCGTCCTCGCCGGTCACGACGCCGTCCTCAACCGGGACGAACTCGGGCCGCTCCTTCGCCTCGCGGAGCGCTCGCAGACGGTCGCGGTACTCCTCCGATCGGAACCGGTCCGAGAGCCGCGCGTTCGCCACCATCGCGAACAGGAACACCCCGACGAGCAGGAACACGATGCCCATCGCCGGCGCGACGATCGTGTCGAGGTCCGTTGCGGCGGTCGCGACGAGGAGGGCCACGCCGGCGAGCACCTGAATCCCGGCGACCGCCTGTATCACGAGGTTGCCGAACTCGCCCGAACCCTCCGGAACGCTGTCGGGGTGCGGGAGCGACCAGTCCTCCGGCGGCTCGGGCACCTCGTACGAGTCCATCGCCGCCAAGGCGACGACCGGTTCGATGTCCCGAAGCACGGTTCCCTCGCCGCGTACCTCGCCCGTGGGGCGGATGATCGCGTATCCCTCGTCGGAGTAGACGAGGATGCGCTCCTCGCCGTCCTCGCGGACGCGCTCCAAGACGCCGAACACGTCGCGGGTCGCGATCCGGGACTTCAGCTCGGCGTCGACCCGGTCGAGGAGCCGGTCGCCGGTGATCCACGTGTCGGGGTCGAAGGCGGCGTCCCACTCCTCGGCGCTCATCTGGGCCATGTCCGACGGGCCGAAGTCGTCGAAGTCGTACTCGGACTCGACGCGCTCGCGGAGGGCCTCGATGTCGTCCTCGTCTCCGGGAGCGCCGTCGGCGTCGGTCGACGCGGGCTCCCCTTCCGGAGTCCCGTCGGTCGCCCGGGATCCGTCTTCCGCGGGCTCCGTGTCGGGGGCTTCCGGGTTGTCGGGCGGGTCGGCCGACTCCTCCGGCGGCGACTCCGGCTCCGACCGCGTCGAGGTGTCCTCCATCGCCCCGGGGTACGTGCTCCTGACGCTAACTGTTTTCGTCCGCGCCCCGACGGCGAGAGGGCGGGACCGCGGGCGCCCGACGCGGATCGGGGGGCTTTACGCGCCGGAGCACGTATCGACGGTATGGTCGACGAGTCGGTCATCGCGGCCCTCGCCGGGATGTCCGTGACGACGAGTCTCCCGTTCCTCCTGTACGGCGCCTGGATCATGATCGACGCAGAGACGGTGTCGTGGAACGTGCTGATGCGCCACCTGCGGTACATCGTCGTCGGACTGGTGCTCACGACGGTCCCGATAGCCGGGTGGATGGTCCCGCGCGTCCTCGACCAAGTGAGCGGCATGGCAATCCTCCACGCGTTCTTCGGCGTTCAGGCGTACGCCCTGTTGGCGTTCGCGCTCACCGGGATCGTGCGGATCTTCCAGGCGAAGCGGAACGCCGACGCCTACGAGGACCCCAGCGTGGACATCGACGAGCTCCACGAGGACATGAGCCACTGGCGGAAGCGGCTCCGCGCCGGCGTCGCCGGCTTCATGCTCCTGTGGTTGTGCGCGTGGGTGACCGGACTCTACCGGCTCGTCACGCTCCACTTCGGCTCGCTGTTCTGACGGCGGCGGCGCGAACGGTCGGCGTCGAGAGGCGTTCCCCCGACCGACAGCTTCAACCCGGGTTTGTCCCTAACGGTGGTATCGTGGCAGTCACCTTCGATCTCTTCGGGACCCTCGTCGACGTCGAATACCCGTCCGACCCGGCGGAAACGGTCGCGCGCGAACTGGAGTCCCGCGGCGTAACGGTCCCCGACGACTGGCACGTCGCGTACGGCGAGCAGCACGTCGAGGCGCCGGCCGGCGCGGAGGTCCCTCTCCCCGCACACGTCGCTCGGGCGCTGGACTCCCGCGGCGTCGACGCGGAGCAGAACGTCGCCAGGCACGCCGTGATCGCGGCGTTCGACCCGGACGTGACCCGGCGCGACGGCGCGCTCGACGCGGTCCGGGGCGCGGCCGACCGGGGCCCGGTGGGGCTGCTCTCGAACTGCGCCGTCCCCGAGCTCGTCCCGCGGACGCTGATCCGGGCCGGGCTCCGGGGCGAGTTCGACGCGGTCACGACGAGCGTCGGCTGCGGCTGGCGGAAGCCGCACCCCTCCGCATTCGAGGCCGCGGCGGAGGCGCTCGGAACGGCCACCACCGGCCTCGTCCACGTCGGCGACGACCCGGAGACCGACGGCGGGATCGTCGCCGCCGGCGGCCGCTTCGTCGACGTGACCGAGACGCCGCTCTCCGAGGTCGTCGCGGAGTTAGAGGCGGAGCCGTAGGGGCGTTCGGTGGACGGCGGGAGCCGCGGAGTCAGTCGAACCCGCGGTCCGCGAGCCGCGCGCGCCACGCCTCGTCGGCCCGTCCCTCGGCGACCAGCTTCTCGACGTGCGCGGCGACCGTCGCCAGCGCGAGGTCCCGCACGCCGGAGAGGTCCTTCTCGTAGGCGCCGTCGACGACCGCGTCGAGGTCCGACGCGCCGCCGTCGAGCGCGGCGATCACGTCTCGCTCGCGGTCCAGCCTGTGATCTATCAGCCGCTCGCAGGCCGCCGGCGGGTCGTCTATCGGCGGGCCGTGTCCAGGGAGGAGTCGGTCGTAGCCGGCGTCGCGCACGCGTTCGAGGCTCGCGAGGTAGGCGGCGAGGTCGCCCTCGGGCGCGGCGACCGCGACGCTCCCCTCGGCGACGGCGAGGTCGCCGCAACACAGCACCGACCGCCCCGACTCGGTCCCCGGACCGCCGGCCGCGAACGCGAGGTGGTCCGGCGCGTGTCCCGGCGTGTCGACCGCGCGGACCGCGGTGTCGGCGACCGTCTCGCCCGGCGCGACCGTCTCGTCCGGCTCGACCCCGGCGGCCGCGGCGAACCGGTCCGCGTGGTCATCGCGGGCGACGACCGTCGCGTCCGTCAGGGCGGCGTAGTCAGCGACCGCGCCGACGTGGTCCGGGTGGGCGTGGGTGACGGCGATCGCTTCGACGGACGGGGCGTCCGCGTCTTCCGATCCGCGCTCCGCGAGCGCCGCGTCGAGCGCGTCGGTCCGGGCGGCGGGGTCGGCGAGGAGGCCGTCCAACAGGTGCGCGTTCGTGGTCCCGCCCGGCGCGCGCGTGTCGACGGGGACTTCGACCCGGGTAACCGCGGGACCTTCGAGGCGGTCGGGGTCTTCGGGATCGTCGACCGGCATCGCTCAGTCCCCGCGACCGAGCGACGACCGCGCGGCCGGACCGGGGCCGGAGCCGGGACGCTCGCGACCGGGGATCGGCACGTCGGTGTCGCCGGCGACCGCGTACGCCCCGAGGTCGGCGACCCCGGCGTCGACCGCTTCGACCGAGTCGTAGTGGCGGCCGACGACGATGTCACCAGCCGTGCTCCGGTTGATCCCGGGGATCGCGGTGAGCTCGTCCATCGAGGCCACGTTGACATCGAGCGGGTACGGGACGCCGGTGACGGAGCGGTAGCCGTGGTCCGTGATCGCCACGTCGATGCTCGTTCCGAGCTCGCGCTCGCCCGGCACCGCGACGAGGAGCGCGTACGTGCCGAGCTGGCGCCCGAACGTCTTGCCGTCCTGGTGGTACTCCAGGTACACGTCCGGGAGGACGGTTCCCGGCGGCACAACGCGGTCGAGCATCGGGTTGTCGATGGTCTCGCGCACCTCGCGCTTGTACGCCTGGAACTGGTCTTTGTGCTCCTGTGCGACCTCGGCCCCCGTCTCGGCCATCTCTGTGCCCGCGAACGCCATCACCTGCCGGATGTTGATCCGGCGGAGCATCAGCCCCTCGTCGTACACCGTCTGGAGGAAGCGCTTGTTGTGCTCGTACGTCTCCGGGCGCTCGCCGGTCAGCCCGTGGACGAGGTTGATCCCGGGGAGGAGCTTCGGCAGCCGCGGCGAGGCGTCCGGTCCGGTTGAGGGACCGGTGACGCGGGCCGGGTCGCCGGGCGTCGTCTCGGGGGCGTCGCCCGGGCGCCAGCCGCCCTCCTCGTTGACGACGCGGACGGCCTCCAAGCACTCCTCGGCGGTGACGAGGAGGTTGTTCTCCTCCTGAACGACCGGGTCGGCCGATTCGAGCCCGAACGCGGCCGTGTCGCCGGGCGTGTTGTGCTCGGCGATGACGCGGATCGCCTCGCGGGACGCCTCCGGGTAGTCCGTGATCGTCACGGGGTTCATGTTGTCGAGGTGGAGCGTCCGGAGGTCGGGCGCGACCTCGCGGATCCCGCCGTACAGCTCCCGGAGCGCGTCGGGGTTCGGCGCCTCGCCGTCGCCGCCGAACGCGAGGATGTCGGCCTGCCGTCCGAGCCGGAAGTGTCGCACGCCGCGGTCCGAGAGCGCGTCGACCTCGTCGACGACCGACCGCGCCGCGCGGAACGCCGGGTCGCCGTACAGCGGCTCCGTACAGAACGAGCAGCGGTAGGCGCACCCGCGGGAGGTCTCCATCTCGCAGATGAGGTAGTCGGGGTGGTTCGGGTGCTGCTCGACGACGAACGCCCCCTGCCGGGCCCAGCGGTCGACCTCCTCGTTCGTGCGCATCCGGTTGCCGTACCCTTCCAGCCCCTCGCGGACGAGGTCGTGGGCCGCGGCCTCCACGTCGCCCATCGCGACGAAGTCGTAGTCGAGGTCGTCGCGTCGGGTCTCCTGCGCGCCGGCGTTCTCCTCGCCGACGCCGAAGCGCACCGGGCCGCCGAGCAGCGTCACGCCGTCGGCGGTCCAGCCGAGCTCTCGCACCTCGTCCGGCTCCGCGGGGGTGCCGCCGACGTACTTCCCGGGCACCGTCATCCCGCCGACGTAGATCATGAGGTCGGCGTCGGCGACGTCGGCATGCTTGCTCCGGTCCTCGCGGAGCTCGTCGATCGTGTGATAGGTGATCGCCGACTCGGGGACGCCGGCGTCGACGAGCGCCCCGGCGGTGTATCGGGGGTACGTCGAGAGGTACGGCGGGACGCCGAAGTGGGCCGGCTCGTCGACGTACCCGTCGACGATGGTGACGGAGAGGTCGTTCGGGTCGGCCGGGAGCGACCCCCGAGCCGACGCGGGCGAATCGGTCATGTTACCGTCCGTACTCGACCGAGACGGGAAAAGCGTGCGGAACGCCCGAGCCGCGCCGGATTACTTATGCCGGAACGCGCGGAAACCCCGACCGTGCCCTCCGAAACGCCCCCGAACGGTGAGACGACCTCCGGCGACGGCGCGCCAGCGCGCGCCGACGGGTCCGCTCGCTGGCAGCGAGTCGGAAACTACGTCTCGTTCGCCGCGCTCTGCGCGCTCGCCGCGATACAGTTTCTCGGCACCAATCCCAGACCGTGGGGACTCGCCGCCGGCTGGGCCGCGGCGACCGCAGTCGCCGTCGGCCCGATCGCGTGGCTCGCCCGCGACCGCCTCTCGCCGGATCGCTACGAGACGCTGACCTACGTCGCCTTCGGCGCCGCGATCCTCGCGATCTCCGTCGGGCTGGGAGTCGCGCTTGCGTTCGAAATCCCGTTTCGCCCGTACGGTCCCGGCTTCCTCGCCGGCACGGCGTTGGGTATCGCAGTCGTCGCTGTCGCCGAGCGAACCGTCGTGCCGAACCGGATGCGCGGTGCGGGGGTCTGAGCGCCGCATCGAGCGGTTCGCACCCCCGGCTCGCCGCCGCCACGCCGTTTAAGCCGCCGCCGATACTACGTCCGCGTATGCCATCGACGATGGAGGTCAAGTGCGTCAGCGACGACTGCGAGCTCGACATGTTCGAGAACCACTACACGTACGACGTGCCCGACGACCACGCGGTCGAGGACCTCTCGTGTCCGTACTGCGGCGGGAGCGACCTCGTCGAAATCGAGGTGTGAGCGGTGGACGGACTCGTCGAAAGCGGTCGCTCCGCGCTCCGTAACGCCCTCGAACGCGTCGGCCGCGGCTGGGGTCGCGTCCAAGAGCGCCGCCCGCTCTCGCACGACCTCCTCGAGAGCGACGACGCGTACCTCGTGGTCTTCGACGCCCCCGGCGTGCGCGGCGAGGACGTCGACGTCACCTTCCTCGACCGCACCGTCGAGGTCTCGCTCGAACGCTTCCGCGACTTCTACGACGGCTACGACCTCGTGTTTCCGGGCCGCGGCGTCTCGCTGTCCGGCAGCGTCGACCTCCCCCGCGACGCCAACGTGACGCCCGAGGGCGCGAACGCGACGCTCACGCGCAACGGGACGCTCCACGTCGAGATCCCCAAACGCGGCGGATCGAGCGACGTCGACGTCGTCGAAGAAGACGACTGACCCCCGACTTCGGCTCTGCGGCCGCTGCTATTCCTCTTCCGTCCGGTTCGACAGCGACATGCCCTCGACGATCTCGAACGCCTCGTCGCCGTCGAACCGATCCGAACCGAACCGCGTCGGGTCGAACGCGCCGATCCACGGCGATTCCGGCCCGTCGAAGGCGGCGCCCGCGAGCGACGCGAGCACGCCCTCGGCCACCACTTCGCCGACGGCCGGCGCGCGCATGAACCCGTGGCCCTGCCAGCCGGCGGCGACGAAGAGCGTCGGATCGCCCGCCTCCGAGTCGACCGGGCCGACGAGCGGGTCGCCGTCCGGCGTCGCGGTACAGAGTCCGGCCCATGCCCGGGCGTCGTCGATCCCGCGGTCGACCCGTTCGCCGCGGTCGGGTCCCTCGCCCCCGTCGAGGCGGTCCCCGCGGGCGAGGCGCTCGTCGAGGGCGCCGGCGAGGTCCTCGCGGAACCAGTCGTCGGCCTCGCGGCGGTAGTCGTCGGGGTCGGCCGGGACCGGCTCAGTCCCGTCGCCCGCGAGCAGGCCGTCGGGGTGCGGGCGGAGGTACGCGTCCGCGGTGGCGTCGTAGACCATCGGCCCGTCGTAGTCAGTTTGGGTCACGAGCGCCTGGACCCGGTAGGGGACGACCGGGACGGAGACGCCCGCGTCCGCGAGGAGCGACCGAGCGTGTGCCCCGGCGGCGACGACGACGGCATCGAAGGCGCGCGTCTCGGCCGCCGGATCGCCGTCGGCTCCGTCGTCACCGACTCGGATGTGTCGTTTCGCGCCGGGCCGCGGCCCGAGCGCGACGGCGGTGTTCGTCTCGATCGCGACCCCCCCGCGACCGGCCCGGTCGCCGAGCGCGCGGACGTACGCCGACGGGTCGGTCCAGCCGGCCCCCTCGGCCACCGCCGCGACGGCGAGGTCGACCGGCCGGGGCGG
>NZ_NEWJ01000017.1:0-4739 GCF_002135045.1 Halorubrum sp. SD683 | reverse complement strand
CCCCCCCGGCACCGGCCGCGGCGGCAGGCGCGCGGAGGGAGCGCGACGGGGCGGTCCAGCCGGCCCCGTCGGCGGCCGCGGCGGCGGCGGGGGCGTCGGGGCGGGGCGGCGGGAACCGTTCGCCGAGCGCGTCGGGGCCGACGAGCGAGACGTCGCGGCCGTGGCCGCGCATGCGATCGACCATCCCGGGAACGGCGTCGGCGTCGGGGTCGCCCTCGCGCACCGCGATCACGTACGGGCAGGGCGAAAACGAGAAGCCGGGCAGCGACCGGTCGAGTACTCGGAAGCGCTCGATCGACCGGGCGCCGACCGCGGCGTCGACGTCCTCGGCGTAGGCGTCGTAGAGGAGGCCAGCCGCGCGCCCGGAGCTCTCGGCCGCGAGCTCCCCGCGCTCGTAGAGGGTCACGTCGGCGCCGCGCGCCGCGAGGTCGTGCGCGGTCGTGACACCGACCGCGCCGCCGCCGACGACGGCGACCGTCGGCGCTGCCTCGTCTGGGTCGGTCATGCGTCAGGACACGCGAGCGACGAGGAAAAGCCACCGGGACGGCGAGAGGGCAGATCGACTGCGGCGGCGCGTGCCTGCGAGCGGCCGGAGCGAAGCGGCGGCCGCGAGGGGCACGCGCGAGGGGGCGGTGAGCGCTCGGAGAGCGCGAACCGCGAGGCTGGGGAGGGGTGAGGCTGCGATGCGGTTGCGGTGCGGTTGCGGTAGGTGGGACTCGAAGGGGCAGTCGCGAGGCGAACGCGGGCGACGTAAGCACCGCAACGAGAGAGCGAACGAAGTGAGCGACCGAGCGAGGAGCGCAGCGGGCGTGCGTTCGCCTCGCGGCTGGGGCTTCGGAGGAGTTCGCCGTCGATCCACCGCCTCTCGGTCGTGAATGGGAAGATCGTGATATGAATCTACACACCACATACAGCGGGTGACACGCGTGTCCCCGGCCACGTTATACGCGTCGAAGCCCACGCATGTAGTATGAACCAGCTCGTGAACGGCGAGTGGCGCACAGACACCTACGAGACGACCGACGAGGAGGGCGCGTTCCAGCGCGGCGAGACGACGTTCCGGAACTGGATCGCGGGCAGCGACGTGCCGGACCACGTCGACGCGGAGCCGGACGAGCGCTTCCAGCCGGAGGCCGGTCGCTATCACCTGTACGTGTCGTACGCGTGCCCGTGGGCGCACCGCACGCTACTCGCGCGGTCGCTGTTGGGGCTCGAAGACGCGATCGGCGTCTCGGTCGTCGACCCGTACCGCGACGAGGACGGCTGGCAGTTCACCCCCGAGAAGGACGGCTGTACGCCCGACCGTCTCCACGACAGCGACTACCTGCGCGAGCTGTACGTCGCGGCCGACCCGGACGCCACGTGTCGGGTGACCGTGCCCGTGCTGTGGGACACCGAGGAGGAGACCGTCGTCAACAACGAGTCGCGGGAGATCCTCCGGATGCTCTCGACCGCGTTCGCGGACCTCGGAAACGACGTTTCGCTGCTCCCCGACGAAGACGACGACGCGACCGTCGCCGAGGTCGACGAGGTGATCACGGACATCTACGAGCCGATCAACAACGGCGTCTACCGCGCGGGCTTCGCCACCTCGCAGGCGGCCTACGACGACGCGATCGACGACCTGTTCGGCGCGCTCGACCGCTACGACGACCGGCTCGCGGACCGGCGCTACCTCGTCGGCGATTCGCTCACCGAGGCGGACATCTGTATGTTCACCACGTTGGTCCGCTTCGATCAGGTGTACCACACCCACTTCATGTGTAACCAGCAGTTCATCCACCAGTACGACAACCTCTGGCCGTACCTGCGCGACCTCTACCAGACGCCGGGCGTCGCCGAAACGGTGAACATGGACCACATCAAGGAGCACTACTACACCACCCACCCCGACGTGACCCCGACGCGCATCATCGCGCGCGGCCCTGACCTCGACTTCGAGGCCGACCACGACCGCGACCGGCTCACGGGCGCGCCGCCGGCGCCGGCGGCGGACGACTGAGCGAGGGCGGTTCCGGGCGGCTCCGCCTGTTACCGGATACATCTGGTTCTTTGACAGGGTGAATCCGGCCCCGTTACCAGACGACTCGCCCCGGAGCGACGCCGTCGGTCAACGGGGCGGCCGAGAATGAGGAGACGACGAGAACGAAGGGAGAACCGAGAACGGTCCGCGTGGAGGCCGGGCTACCCTTCCATGCCGCCGAACGACAGGCCGTCTTCGACGGAGCGCTGCGCCGCGAAGTAGACGATCGCGACCGGCAGCGCGAACAGGTTCGCGAACGCCGCGAACCGAGTCCACGGCGTCGAGAACCGGCCCTCGGTCGCGATGTTGTACAGTTCGACCGAGAGCGGGTAGTTCTCCGGGCGCAGCAGGGTCTGCGCGATGATGAACTCGTTCCACCCGGCGAGCCAGACGAAGATGAGCACGACCGCGAGTCCCGGCTTCGTCAGCGGGAGGATCACCTCCCGAATCGTCTCCAAGAAGCTCGCGCCGTCGACCATCGCCGCCTCCTCGTAGGAGACGGGGATGTTGTCCATATACGTCTTCAGCAGCCACGTGTTGAACGGGATTGCGGACGCCGCGTAGAACAACCCGAGGATGAACAGGTTGTTCGTGAGCCCGTAGGAGCTGAACAGCGAGTACAGCGCCACGAGCGTCGCGATCGACAGCCCGGCGCCGATCTGCGTGAACAGCACGTAGCCGTAGAGGATGCGCTTGCGCCCCACGAACTGTCGGCGCGAGAACGCGTACGCCGCCGGGACGATCATGCCGAACCCGGCCGCGAGCGTTACGCTGACGATGTAGAGGCTGTTGAACACCGCGCCCGGACCGGTGTCGGTCCCGGCCCACCGGAAGCTGACCAGCCCGCCGCTCCCGCCGAGGACGAGCTGGGGGTACCCCCAGTCGCCGTCGACGAAGAAGAAGTCAGACTCGAAGATCACCCACCGGTACGCGCCGAGGTTGTACGTCGACGGGTCCGGGAAGATGCCGCTCGTGTTGAACAGCCGCGAGCCCTCCGCGAGCGACGCGGTCGTGATCCAGAACAGCGGGAACAGCAGCACGAGCACCATCGCGAGCCCGAACAACGTCATCAGGACGCTCTTCGTCACGTCCCACGAGCTGCGCTTCCCCGTGCGGACGTCGTAGATCGCGCGCCGGATCATCACGGAGAACCGCTTCGGTGCGGTCGCAAACGCGACCAGCTTCGAGCGGACCAGCGCGACCGCGGAACCGACAAGCGCGACCGCGGACTCGAGGGGGCTCATTCGTCACCCACCCCCTCGGCGAGGCCGCCGTAGCGCACGGCCACGTACATGAACATGCCGACGAACGCGATCCCGACGATCAGGATAGCCGCCGACAGGCCGAACTGGTTGAACGTGATCGCCTCGCGGTAGCCGTACACGATGATCAGCTCGTTCTGTCTCGACGGCCCGCCCTGATTGAACACCCACGGGATCAGGAACTGCTGGAACGAGGTCGCGGCCGTGAGGATCGACGCGAACAGCACCGGTCCCTTGATCGCGGGCAGCGTCACGGTGCGGAACCGCTGGAGCGCCCCCGCGCCGTCGACCATCGCGGCCTCGTGGAGCGACCGGGGCACGTCCTGTAAGGCGCTCACGATGATGATCACCATGAACGGGTACGCCAGCCACACCTCCGTGGTGACGTACGCGAAGAACGCCTCCCAGCGGCCGCTCAGGAAGCCGATCGGCACGTCGAACAGCAGGGCCTGTGGCGCCGACAGCGACGACATGAGCTCGTTGTATCGCCCCAGTATCGTGTTGAACACGCCGTATCGCGCGTCGCTGAACATTCCGCGCCAGACGGTGATCGTGAAGATGCCGGGGAACCCCAGCGGGACGATCACCGCCGCGCGCATGTAGCGCTTCCCGGCGACGCGCACGTGGTTGAGCAGCAGCGCGATCCCCACGGCGAGGAACACCTTGATCACGAGCGAGACGGCGACGAACAGCCACGTCGTCGTCATCGAGGTCCAGAACTGCGAGTCGCCGATCAGCTGGGCGTAGTTCGCCAGCCCGATCAGGTCGGCGCCCCCGCCGATCACGGACCCCGCGAACGTCGCGTCGGTCAGCGAGATGTAGAAGAGGTAGAAGATCGGGTACAGCATGAAACTCGAGAAGAGCAGCACGCCGGGCGCGACGAGGAGCAGCCCCCAGTCGCGACTGGAGAACGGCAGCGCCGATCGGAGACGCGCCAGCCCGCTCACGCCGGTTCCAGGTTGCGAAGAGGCCATCGCTCCGAGGGGTGCCTACAGCGCCTCCCGGATCTCGGAGGCGGCCTGGTCGAGCGCGGCGTCGCTGTCCTGCTCGTCGTTGAAGACGCGCTCTAACGCCTCCGTCACGGGCGTCCAGACGCTGTCCATGTCCGGGTGCGTCGGGATGGGGACGCCGTGGTCGACCTGCTGGGCGAACGCCTGGACCTCGCTGGAGAGGTCGTCGTTGCCCACGACGTCGGCCAGCACGGGGATGTACCCCTGCTCTTCGGCGTTGGTCTGGATGATATCCTCGTTCGTGGTGTACCACTCTGCGAGTCCGGTCGCCGCGTCGACCGTGGACTGGTCGGCGTCGGCAAGCATCGAGCTGAAGTCGCTCTTCGGTAGACTGGCGGAACTAGCGGAATACATTGACAGCGATACAGTCCACGAGACTGTGGATCGGTGCCCCAGTAAGGTTCAGTGACCGGAGGAAGCCGTAGGTCCGAGCGGCCTGCTCCA
>NZ_NEWJ01000016.1:0-47662 GCF_002135045.1 Halorubrum sp. SD683 | reverse complement strand
GCGCGCGGGTGTGCGGGGTGGAGGGGGCGGGGGGGCGGAGGGTGGGTGGGTGGTGGGCGGCCAGCGCTCAGGCGATGTCGGGGGTCGGGCACGCCTTGTGCACCACGGTGGGCGCTGCGGGGTCGTCGTAGCGCGCGGCCGAGAAGTAGGCGTGCCGGGGCGCGTTGTCGGCGAAGAAGGTGTCCACGTCGCCGAGGTCGTACAGCGACTGGTGACGGACCATCGTCGTCCCCGATCCGGGGGTCCACGGGATGTGCCCCCACTCGCGGAGGTTCGCGTCGGGGGGGAGCGACAGCGACACCGACCGGTAGTAGTCGCCGAACCGCCCCCGGAGGTACTCGCGAGTCCGGTCGTCCATTCGTCTCCTCTCGTACCCGCGGTCGACGTATCAACGTTACCGTTCGCCGGTGTCCGCGACAGTACTCATCGAAAAGACGCGGCGGCGCGTGGCGACGAGCGCTCGAAGAGCGCGAGCCGCGAGGCTGGGGAGGCGTGGGGCGCTGCGCGGTACGGGCGCGGCCCCGCGGCTGGGAATTTGCGGTGTCCTCTGTCGAACTACGATCGATATGTGTAACCAAGCGGCCGTGATTTGGCCTCAGGCCCTCTCCTCGTCACTGACCGTCGACAGCATTTAGTCCGGCACCGTCGTCGGCCGAACACGGCCGGTCCCCATGCTCGACGAGATACTCGACCTGCTCATCGACGAGGTCGCAAAGCTGGTCCCCAATGTCGTGTTGGGCGCGATATTTCTGGTAACCGGTCTCCTGACGGCGATGCTCGGTGTGGCGACGCTTCTCGGCGTGGCGACGGTCGGGTGGTCACCGCGGTTCGGCGGGGTACTGACCGCCGTCGGCGCACTCCTCGTGGTCGGCGTGGTCGTCTGGTGGTATCGATGACCCTCCGGATCCGGTGAGCCCTCAGTCAGTCGCGAGAGTCTCGGCGACGGCGCCCCGTCAACCGCTCGACACCCTTCCGGCCACAACACTATCCGGGACCGCTCCGTACCGAGTGGTATGCGTTCGGAAGAGGAGATCAGAGAGCAGTACGAGTTCCTGCGCGAGCAGTTGGACGACGAAGAGATGAACCACCGCGGCGTCGAGGAGCTGTTCGCGCACTACAAGCGCGCGCTCGGCTGGGTGTTAGAAGAAGAACACATGTGAGCGGCGTACAACACGTTTATTACGCTCTACCTGCTATCATCAGGTGACGCTTCGTCTGGAGGGCCGAAGCGTCAGCGGGGACCAATCGGCAGGCTCGACGCGGCTTTTTTCCGCGTCGGGCGTGCCTTCTTCGAGCGCTAATCCGACAGCGTCCGGCATATCCTGCTTCGATAGCGCCTCGCACGCCCTGATCCAATAGCGCCTCGCCTCCGTCTCGTCGCGCCCGATCGGAGCCGCTCGGTTTCTCTCCGATCGGCGCCCTACTCCGACAGCCAGTCGTTCCTGTGAGCCGCGGGTTCCGGGCACGTATCAGGTAACCGTAACGACTTCCCATCGCCGAATACCCGCTCTATTTCGGATGACAGTTACGGAGTTGACAGAACGAACCCGTCGGTTACGGAGGCGTAGGTGCCGCCGGCTGGTCGTATGAGGACAAATGTAACGGTATATTTATTTATTTTCGGATAATATGTTTAGGCAGTCGTATGTATGACCTCACAGGTTTTCAGCGAGACCTGCTCTACGTGATCGCGGGGCTCGACGAGCCGCACGGGCTGGCCATCAAGGAGGAACTCGAAGAGTACTACGAAAAGGAGATCCACCACGGCCGCCTCTACCCGAACCTCGACACGCTCGTCGAGAAGGGGCTCGTCGAGAAGGGCCAGCGCGACCGCCGCACCAACTACTACACGCTGACCCGCCGCGGCCGCCGCGAGATCGAGGCCCGGACCGACTGGGAAGCCGAGTACATCGAGCACTGACCCGGCCGCCCGCCGCTCCCGCACTCGGTCGATAGCCGTCGGCCTCTCTTCTTCCTCGCCGTTTTTGCGACGCTCCCGTCGCGCCGCCTCGAACGGTTGGATTCAAGTCCGCCCCGGCGGAAGCGGAGCGTATGCAACCGGGAGATCGCGTCCGCGTCGAGCGCGGGGGCGTCACCAACGAGGGCGTACTGCTCCCCTCCACGACGCGCGACCACCTCGTCGTCAAGCTGGACGGCGGCTACAACGTCGGCATCGACCGCGAGGCGGCCGATGTCGAGGTGCTGGACTCCGCCGCCCGCGAGGTCGACCCTGCGGCCGAGACCGACGACGAGGCCGACGCCACCTCCGAGATCACCTTCGACGAGGACCTCCCCACCGTCTCGCTCATCTCCACCGGCGGGACGATCGCCTCCACCGTCGACTACCGGACCGGCGCCGTCACCGCGCAGTTCGACGCCGAGGACGTCCTCCGCGCCGTCCCAGAACTCGCCGGGCGCGCGAACTACCGCGGGCGCGTCGTCGCGAACATCCTCTCGGAGAACATGGAGCCGTCCATCTGGCGCGACCTCGCCGACGCGGTCGCCGAGGAGATCGAGGCCGGCGCCGACGGCGTCGTCGTGATGCACGGCACCGACACGATGCAGTACTCCGCGTCCGCGCTATCCTTTATGCTCGACTCGCCCGTCCCGGTCGTGTTCACGGGGAGCCAGCGCTCCGCGGACCGGCCCTCGTCGGACAACGTGATGAACGCGGTGTGCGCCGTCGAGGCCGCGAAGGCCGAGCATAGCGAGACCCTCGTCTGTATGCACGCCGACCCCTCCGACGACGCCTGCGCGCTCCACCGCGGCACGCGCGTCCGCAAGAATCACACCTCGCGCCGGGACGCCTTCGAGACGGTCGGCGCCGCGCCCCTCGGGCTGATCGACTACGAGCGCGCCGCGGAGGCGGGCGCCGACGGTGACGCGGCCGACGCTGCGATCGAGTGGAACCGCGAGCCGCGCTCGCGGGGCGGAACCGACGGGAGCGACGCGGCCGACGGCGACGCGATCGCGCTTGAGCCCTACCTCGACGGCGACGTGGAGCTGGTGAAGTTCACGCCCGGAATGGACCCGGCCGCGTGGGCGTACCTCGACGACAAGGACGGCGTCGTGATCGAGGGCACCGGGCTCGGCCACGTCCACACCGACCTCATCCCGCGGATCGAGGAGCTGGTCGAGGGCGGGACTGTCGTCGCGATGACGAGCCAGTGCCTCGAAGGTCGGGTCTGCGACCGCGTGTACGACACCGGCCGCGACCTGCTGGACGCCGGCGTCGTCGAGGCGGGCGACACCCTCCCCGGAACCGCGAAGGTGAAGCTGATGTGGGCGCTCGCGAACCGCGCGGACCCCGCCGACGCGATGACGCGTGACCTCGCGGGCGAGCTGACAGAGGAGTCGCGGCCCTGGCGATGAGCGAGGCAGCCGACGAGGCCGACGCAGCGCCGACCGTCGTCGTCCGCGAGGCGCGCCCGGCCGACGCCGACGCGGTCGCGGCGTTCACCCGCGACACGTGGGGCGAGCGCCACGAGGACTACATCCCTCGCGTGTTCCCGGAGTGGGCCGCGTCCGACGACCCGGACCGCGGCACCTTCGTGGCGACGCTCCCCCCGGACGCCGCCGACGTGGGCGACCTCGACGGCAGAGACGCGGGTGACACGCACGTCACGGGCGACGGCGACGGCGCCGCCGACGCGGGCGACCCCGAGGCGGTCGTCGGCTGTATCCAGGGCGCGCTCCTCAGCGAGTGGGAGGCGTGGGGACAGGGGATCCGCGTCGACCCCGCCGCACGCGGCCACGGCGTCGGGACCGCCCTCTCGGAGGCGGTGCTCGACTGGGCGCGCGGACGCGGCGCGACCGTCTGCCGCAACATGGTGTTCTCGTGGAACGTCATGGGACTCGGCCAGTCGCGCGCGGTCGGCTTCGACCCCGCGACGGAGTTCCGGTTCGCGGAGCCGGCGCCCGACCCGGACGCAATCGACCGCGACGCCGCCGGTCTCGACCGTCTCCCCGACCCCGACCCGAACGCGGCGTGGGCGTTCTGGAGCGACAGCGCCGTCCGCGACCGCCTGCGCGGCCTCGCGCTCGACCCGGACGAGTCGTGGGCCTGCTCCCGGCTCACCCGCGACGAGCTCGCGACAGCGGCCGCCGAGGACCGACTGCTCGCGGTCGCCGACGCCGACGCGCTCGCCGGCTTCGCCGTCCGGACCCGCGTGACGGAGCGCGAGGTCGACGGCGAGCCCACGCGGACCGCGGTCTACGGCGTCGCCGCGTGGCGCGACGTCGACGCGGCGGGCGCGCTGTACGACGCGATTGCCGCCGACGCCGCGGCGGCGGACGCCGACCGCGCTCGCGTGCTGATCCCCGAGACGGTCGAGCACGTCAGCGACACCGGCGCGAACCGCGTGCCGGTCGCGGCGGAACCGGACTTCGTCATGTGCGCCGACCTCACCGGTGGAGACGGATGACGCTCTTCAGTCTCGCTCTCCCGTGGTCGCTGCCGCTCACGCTCGTGATCTACGGCGTCGTCGTCGCCGCCGCGGTGTGGATCTACCGCGACGCGAGGGCGCGCGGGAGCCGCTACGCGGTCGTTTGGGCCGCCTCGACGCTCCTCTTCACGATCGTTCCGGTGCTGGCGTACCTCTATCTCCACCGCGACGCCGGTCCGGCGCGCTAAATTGGTCGCGCCCGGCACCGGTCCGAGCCCTCGCCGCCGAACCCCCGGCCGCTTATGTACGCCGACCCGGAACGACCGACGGATGCCCTCCTCTCGCCCGCCCGACGGGTTGCGCGCGCTGGCCCGCGGCCGTCGTCCCCGAGTCCTCTCGGTCGCGCTCGCGAACCTGCTCCCGCTCGTCGGCGTGGTCTCGCTCGGCTGGAACGCGGCCGCGCTGATGACGCTGTACTGGTTCGAACTCGGGATCGCCTCCGGGTGGGCGCTCGTCCGCGCGCTATTCGCCGGACGCCCGTCCGAGATAGAACGCGACGGGCTGCTCATCGGCCCGCTCGCACAGCGACGGGCCGCCCTGTCGATCCCGTGGACCGGCGTTCAGGTCCGGCTCTCGTCGCTGCTCGTCCTCCCCGTCGCCGCGCCGATCCTCGCGGTCGTCTGGCTGGTCGTCGGCACGCTCACGGTCGGCGTCGTCGTCGAGGAAGGGACCGTCTCGACCGTGGTCGACACGGTCGCGCTCGCGACGCTCGCCCTCTTCATCGGCGAGGGGGTCACGACGCTCGTCGAGTACTTCGGTCGCGGCGAGCACCGGGATCACAGCGCGCAGACCGCGATCCAAGGCGTGTTCGCTCAGGGCGCGGCGATCTTCTTCGGCGCGCTGTTCACCGTCACGATCGTCGGCGCGGGAACGCTGGAGGAGGACACGCCGATCTCCGCGATCGATCCGGACGCGATCGGGATTCCCCTCCTGCTCGGCATCGTCGCGGTGAAGTTCGCTTTCGACCTCGCGAGCCTGTACGGCGACAGACTGGCCGCGTTCGACGAGTCGTCGTCGCTCGATCTGGGGCTCTCCTACGACCCGCCCGCGGCCGAGCCGGTCGACGGATCGCTCGCGAAGCCGACCGAGACGGTCCGCCAGCCCCGCCGCGCTCGCCTCGCCGGGGCGCTGACGACGCCGCTCGGCCACCCGGGGCTCTGGTACGTCAGCGGGGGCCTCGCGCTCCTCGGCCTCCTGTTCGCGTTCGGCGGCGACTGGGGGACCGTCGCCCTCCTCCTCGCGGCCGCGCTCGCGGTCCCGCTCGCGCTCGCCGCGCTCGACCACGAACTCCGGCACGGGCTCGTCGAGTACCGCGCCGGCGACGGCGCTCTCGTCGCGCGCGACCGCCTGTCCGGCGCGACGATGTGGCGCGTCGAGCCGTGGGACGAGACGGATCTGCGGGTGGAGCGCCGGCGGCTCGACCGGCGGCTCGGGACCGAGACCGTCGTGATCGAACTGCGCGACGACGAGTACCGGATCCCGGGCCTCGACGACCCGGAGCCTGTCCTCGACGTGTTCGATCGGCGGCCGGACCGGCCGGACGGCTGACGGCTATCGATATCGATACGCGAACCCGAACGCCTAATTGGTCCCGTCTCGCCCGTGGAGACATGGTCGCGACGCTGCCGGACCTCCTCCGACTCGTCGTTGTCCCCGTGTTCGCGTGGGCGGCGATCCGGGACGTCCGGACCCGGCGCCTCCCGAACAGGCTGTGGCCGCCGCTGTACCTGTTCGGCGCGCTGCTTCTGGTCTGGGAGATTGTGACGATCTGGCCTCTCGGGGGGTTCGTGGAGATGCGATTCCTGGTGCGAGTCGCGATCAGTCTGCTTTTCGTCGCGCCGCTGGGCTACGCGTTCTGGTACCTCGGGGCGTTCGGCGGCGCCGACGCCAAGGCGATGATCGCGCTCGCGGTGCTCTTCCCGACGTTCCCGGCGTACGACCTCGCCGGGGTCACGCTCCCGCTCGTCGACACCCAGCTCGGCGTGTTCTCGCTGACGATCCTCACGAACACCGTCCTCCTCGGGCTCGCGTACCCGGTCGGCCTCGCCGTCTTCAACCTCGTCCGCGGCGAGGCCTCGCGGCTCATGTTCTTCGCGCGACCGGTCGCGACCGACTCGCTGCCCGACCGGCACGGGCGGCTGTTCGAGGACCCCGACGGGCCGACCCGGAACGGCCTCGATCTCGACGCGCTCCGGATGTATCTCCGGTGGCGCGGCCGCACGCTCGCCGACGTGCGGGCCGACCCCGACGACCTCCGCGACCCCGCCTCGGTCGGCGAGACGTTCGCCCCGACCGACGGCGGGACCCACGTTGGTCCGCGGACCGACGGGGGGCGCGCAGTTGACGACGCGCCTACCGACGGGGGGCGCGCAGTTGACGACGCGCCCACCGACGGAGGACGGGCAGTTGACG
This sequence comes from Halorubrum sp. SD683, assembly GCF_002135045.1. Classification (NCBI taxonomy): domain Archaea; kingdom Methanobacteriati; phylum Methanobacteriota; class Halobacteria; order Halobacteriales; family Haloferacaceae; genus Halorubrum; species Halorubrum sp. SD683. Next base: position 40,805 of record NZ_NEWJ01000016.1, on the reverse strand, counting down.
ACGCGGCCCCGGACGGCGGGCATGCGGCCGACGCGGAGACCGACAGCGACGCCGACCGCGAGTCCGACGACCCGTGGGCGGCAGAGCGGTTCCTAGACGAGATCGATCACGGCGCGTACGGCACCGACGCCGCGACGCTCCGCGAGGGCCTCGACGTCGTCGCCCGCGAGGACCGCGTGCTGGTCTCGCCCGGGATGCCGTTCGTCGTCCCGATGGCGGTCGGACTCGTCGCCTCGCTGACGTACGGCGACGCGCTGTTCGCGGCGCTGGGCGCGCTCGGGCTGGTGTGAGCCGACACTGACGACGCCATTTATAAACAGATGAGCGGTGCGGCGGCGTGTGCCGACGAGCGGCCGCAGGCCGCGAGTCGCGCGCGCGAGGGAGTCGCTGGCCCCGGAGCGAAGCGGAGGGCGCCAGCGACGAGGCCGGGGAGGCGTGAGGTGCGGCTGCTGTGCGGTCGGGTGAGACTCAAAGGGGCAGTCGCGATTCCCGCTCGCTTCGCTCGCGGGAATCGCGGCTGGGGCTTTGGAGGCGTTCGCCGCCGATCGCCAATCGCTCTTTTATCGGCGAGCAGCTGCGACTTTAGCGGTTTTTACCGCCGATCGGCGATCGACGATCCGTAAGCGATCAACGACGACCTCCCCGTCTCGCTAGCTCCCAGCGCGGAGGGCGGCCGCCGTCAGTACCCGCGTTCCGACCGGGCGCTTCACGAACTCCCCGAGGTTGCGGCCGACGAGGTCGCCGACCCCGCGCTGGGCCGCCACGTCGAGCAGCCGCTGGTCGACGGTGCCGTCGACAACGACGGCTCGCGGCGCGGGCTCGGCCCCCTCCACCGCGTCGAACGCGTCTCCCGCGTCGACCTCATCGACGACGCCGAACTCGTCGCCGAGGAGCCGGGCGCGGCCGGTCTCGCCGTCGACGACCTCGTCGACGTGCGCCGCGATCGACCGCGGTTCGTCGTGCTCGCCGGTCGCGCCGTCCGAAGGTTCCTCGTCCGCGGTCGCGTTGTCGCTAGCCATCTCGTCCGCGGTCGCGTCGCCTCCGGACACCTCGTCGGTCTCTCCGGCGGCGTCGTCCGCGACGGTGTCGGTACCGCCGGCTTCTTCGGGAGTTGACGCCGAATCCGCCGGTTCTACTTCGCCACCGGAGGCGGACGCGTCGCTCGTTCCGGCGGCTTCGGCGTCGGCGTCCGTCGCGTCGCGCGATTCGGTCGTCGACCCGGCAGTCGGCGGCTCGGTCGATTCGGGCGACGGGTCGACCGCGTCGCCGCCCGCGGAACCGCTCGGCACCGCGCCGCCGTCGCCGACGCGCGCGGCCGACTCGGGACCGTCGTCGTCGGGTGCCACGTCGTCGGTAGTCGTCCCGTCGCTGACGGACGCCCCGTCGCCGTCCTCGGGATCCTCGTCGCCGGCGGCCGCTCGGAGATCGCCGGCGTCCGCGAGGCTCGCGTACGGGACCTTCCCGCGGAGCGCCTCGAAGACGGCGTCGCGGTCGAGGTCCTCGACGGACTCGCCGGGCGGCGCGAACGCGACGTAGTCCACGTCGCCCACCTGCGCGAGCTCGAGGAGGATGAGCTCCCCGCCGCGGTCGCCGTCGAGGAACGCGGTGACGGTCCGGTCGGCGGTCAGCTCGGCGACCGCCTCGGGGACGTTCGTCCCCTCGACCGCGACGGCGTTCTTGATCCCGCAGTCGAGCAGCGTGAGCACGTCGGCGCGGCCCTCGACGACGATGACGGCGTCTGAGTCGCCGACGCGCGGCCCGGCCGGGAGCCCCTCGTAGTCGACGATGCCCTCGACGCGGGCGGCGTCGCGCACCTCGTCTAACACGTCGCTGCTCGCGAGGCTCGTCTCCTCGAAGCCGCCCGCGATCAGCTCCTTTGCGCGCTCGACGACCTCGCGGCGCTTGGCCGCCCGTACGTCCTCGATGCTCGTCACCTCGACGGAGGCGTGACAGGGGCCGATGCGATCGATCGTCTCCAGCGCGGCGGCCAGGATCGCGGTCTCGACCTTGTCCAGGCTCGACGCGACGGTGACCTCGCCGAACGACTGGCCGTTCTCGGACTCGACGGAGACGTCGATCCGACCCACGCGCGAGGACTCCTGGAGGTCCCGGAGGTCCAGCTCGTCGCCGAGCAGCCCCTCCGTCTGGCCGAACACCGCCCCGACGACGTCGCTCCGCTCGACGACGCCGTCGGCCGCGATGGTGGCGTGTATCAGGTATTTCTCTGTGTCTTTCATGAGTGGTGAATGGTGATAGCGGGCGGTAGCGCCCGTCCGTGTATCGTTGCGCTCCTCGCGGAAAATAGCTATCGCCACGTCCCTCCGGCAACAGTTATCGAAGAAAATTTCTCTCCGATATGTGTGTTCGAACTCATTCGATAGCTCTTTGTGTTTATAGTCGTAGTTTCATTGTACATGACGCGCTTACGGAGCGATCTCGTTTGGATACCGACGTTCGCGATACTCGTTGCGTTCGCGGTGCCGTGGCCGCTGTGGGGCGTCGACCGCGTCGCCGCCGGGCTCCCGGTGTGGATCTGGTGGCACGTGGCGTGGCTCGGGCTGTGTGCGGGCCTGTTCGCGCTGTTCGTCCGGAGCGGCGCGTGGGAGCGCGGGATGGGCAGGCGGGCGGGGACCGACGCCGTGGCCGCAGATTCCGCGGCCGCCGACACCGTGGCCACAGATTCCGCCGCCGTGGACGGCGCGACGAGCCGCGACCCGTCGGAGCCGACCCGGGGTGACCGCCGGTGACGCTCGGCCTTTCGCTCGGCGTCGTCGTCGGCTACCTCGTCGTCGCGCTCGCGCTCGGCCTCGTCGCGTACCGCGTCTCGGAGACGACCGCCGAGGACTACTACCTCGCGAACCGGTCGATCGGCACGCTCGTGCTGCTCTTCACGACCTTCGCCACCCTGCTGTCGGCGTTCACGTTCTTCGGCGGGCCGAACCTCGCCTACCGCGCCGGCCCAGAGTGGCTGATCGTTATGGGGACCTTAGACGGCGTCCTGTTCGCGGTGCTGTGGTACGTCATCGGCTACAAGCAGTGGCTGATCGGCGCTCGTAACGGCTACGTGACGCTCGGCGAGATGCTCGGCGACCGCTTCGGCTCGACCGGGCTGCGCGCGCTGATCGCCGGCGTCAGCCTCCTGTGGCTGTTCCCGTACGTCATGCTCCAGCAGATGGGCGCCGGGGAGGCGCTCGTCGGCCTCACCGACGGCGTCGTCCCGTACTGGGGCGGCGCGGCGCTCATCACTGGGTTCATGATCCTCTACGTCGCCGTCGCCGGACTCCGCGGCGTGGCGTGGACCGACACGCTCCAGGGGCTGTTCATGCTCTCCGTCGTCTGGGTCGCCGCGGCGTGGGTCGTCTCGGCGCTCGGCGGCGTCGGCGCCGCGACCGGGGGGATGCTGGCGGCACGGCCCGAGTTCGGGGGCTTCGGCGGCGGCGCGTACACGCCGGAGTTCATCGTCTCCACGGCGATCACCATCGCGTTCGGAGTGACGATGTTCCCGCAGATCAACCAGCGCTTCTTCGTCGCGAAGTCGGCCGCGACGCTGAAGCGGTCGTTCGCGCTGTGGCCCGTCCTCGTCTTGCTGCTGTTCCTCCCCGCGTTCATGCTCGGCGCGTGGGCGGCCGGGACGCCGGTCGAGGTGCCAACGGATGCGAACGTGCTCCCGGTCGTGCTCGGCGAGTACACCCCCGCGTGGTTCGCCGCGCTCGTCGTCGCGGGCGCGATGGCGGCGATGATGTCCTCGTCGGACTCGATGCTGCTCTCAGGGTCGTCGTACTTCACTCGCGACCTGTACCGACCGCTCGTCGACGCCGACGCCTCCGAGCGACGCGAGGCGTGGATCGCGCGGATCGGCGTGGCGGCGTTCGCGACGCTCGCGTTCGCCGCGAGCCTGTTCCGCCCGGGGACGCTGATCGAGGTCGGCGACACGGCGTTCTCCGGGTTCGCGCTGCTCGCGCTCCCCGTGATCTGCGCGCTCTACTGGCCGCGGACGACCCGCACGGGGATGATCGCCGGCGTCGCGGTCCCCCAGGCGGCGTACCTGCTCGTCGTGCTGTCCGCCGTCGTCGGTGCCGTCCCGACCCTGCCGAAGACGGTCCTCGGCGGCTGGGACGTTGCGCTCGGGCTGATGGCGCTGTCCGGCGCGCTCACCGTGGGGGTCTCGCTGCTCACGGCGCCGACCGAGGAGGGCGACGCCTCGCGGTTCGCGGTGGCCGGGGACTGACTCGGCCGATCCCCGTCAGTCGGGATTCGACCGCCGTCGGTCTCACTCGTTCCGCAGGAACCGGAGCGTCTTCGGATCGGGCCCGTCGTAGTACCGGTCGAGCGCGGTCCCGAACGGATCGTGCCCGTCCGCGACCGCGTCGAACAGCGTCATCGACGACCGGAACTTCAGGCCGTCCGGCGACCCGAACACCTCGCGGGCCGACCGCCCCTCCAGCCCGTTGACGATCGCCGTACACTCCCGCAGCCGCGGCCCCAGCGTCGGGTGCGCGAGGTACGCGGTCGCCTCCTCGCGGGAACCGATCGCGTAGCGCTGCGACCTCCGACTGGTCCCCAACCCCTCGACCTGCGGGAACACGAACCACATCCAGTGGCTCCGCTTCCGTCCCGCGCGCAGTTCCCGCTTGGCCGACTCGATCACGCCGGCCTGCGCCTCGACGAACCGTCGGAGGTCGTGGGAGTCGTTCGGGTCGGCCATCTCTTCGGGAACGTTCTCGTCGCTTGTTTATAAGAGTGGCCGGCAGTGCCCGTTCCCGCCGCGTCGAACCCGGCGAAAGCCAAAAGACCGCTTCGCCCCGACAACGCGTATGAACGAGCCCGGCACCGAGGGCGTGCTGTTGGACCAAGAGACGCTCCACGATCGGCTCGACGACGCGTCGCCGTGGTTTCAGGAGCACTACCGGACCTTCCGGGAGTCGATGCTCGGCGAGCGCGACGGGTCCCCGTTCCCCTGCTACTTCGGGATCGAGGTCGAGCGCGAGGGCGACATGCTGTACGCCGCCTGCGAGTCGACCACGGACCCGGCCGCGCTGTTGCGGCTGCGCGATGTCCTCTCAGAGTACCTCGACACGTACCCGGACCACGCCGACCGCGCGCCGCTCGCGGTGTTCTTCAGGCCGCCCGACGACGACCGCGGCGAGGCGCACTACCACGAGCGGCTCTGGCACGTCCTGGAGTTCCTTCACGTCCACGACCCGGAGCCGTGGCCGGACGACATCCCGGTCGACCCCGACACCCCGCGGTGGGAGTTCTGCTTCGGCGGCGAGGCGCTGTTCCCGACCTCGCGCGCCCCCTTCTACGACGACCGGAAGAGCCGCTACTCGCCGGTCGGCTTAGAGATCACCTTCCAACCCCGGAGCGTCTTCGAGGGGATCACCGCCGACACCGAGGCGGGCGAGCGCGCCCGCGAGACGATCCGAGGCCGGATGGAGGAGTACGACGGGGTCTGTCCCCACGCCGACCTCGGCGACTGGGGCGCCGAGGGCGACCGCGAGTGGAAGCAGTACCTGTTCCGCGAGGACGACGACGCGAGCCCGGACGCCTGTCCGCTCGACCCGACGCGCGAACACCCCAAGGCGTCCGAGTCGCTGCTCGAACCCGGCGCGTGGCGGGCGTTCGACGCGGCCGACACCGGGAGCGAATCCGACGCGCCCGTCAGTTCCGGACTCGGCGATGACTGACGACGCGGTCCTCCTCCTCGTCGACTTCCAAGTCGGGTTCGACGAGCCGGGGTGGGGCGAGCGCAACAACCCCGACGCCGAGGCGGTCGCGGCCGCGCTCCTCGACCGCTGGCGCGAGACGGACCGGCCGGTCGCGCACGTCCGCCACGCCTCGACGGAACCCGACTCGCCGCTGCGTCCGGACGCCCCCGGCTTCGCGTGGAAGCCGGAAACGGCGCCCGCCGGGGGCGAGCCGACCTTCGAGAAGTCGGTCAACGGCGCGTTCCTCGACTCCGGGCTCGACGAGTGGCTCCGCGAGGCCGGGCACAAGTCGCTCGTCGTCTGCGGACTCACCACCGACCACTGCGTCTCGACGACGACGCGCGAGGCCGAGAACCGAGGCTACGACGTGCGCGTGGTCGCCGACGCGACCGCGACGCACGCCCGCGAAGCGCCCGACGGGGAGCGGATCGACCCGGAGACCTCCCACCGCGTCGCGCTCGCGCACCTGAACGGCGAGTTCGCGACAGTCGTCGAGAGCGACGACCTGCTCGCCGACCGCTGAGGAGAACCGCCCGTACGGCCCGTCGGTGACGGCGTCGCGGTCGACCTCGAACGTCGAGGAATTCGGTATTCCGACGGAGCCACCAAGCGCGGGGATCTACCGCGACCCGCACAGCAGAGAACGGAGGGACACCGCGCCGGTCGCGGCCGCTCCGTGCCCCGCACGCGGCCGCCCGGCGCCCGCGAAGGGAAACCTCTTAATGGACTACGCGCGGAGTTCGGGGTATATGAGCAACGGCGATGACGACCCGGCCGACGCCGCGGACGACGGCGAGCCGGCGGAGACGGCCGCTCCGACGCTCCCCGACGACGCGACCGAGGAGTCCCTCACCGAGTACCTCGACGAGATCGCCGACCGCCTCGAGGCCGCCGAGACAGAGGCCGACCTCGACGACGTCGAGGCGCTCTTAGCCGACGCGGAGACCGGTATCGAGGAGGCCGACCTCCCCGAGCCGGACGAGGACGATGAGGACGCGGACGACCCGCGCGGCGACCTCGAAGACCGCGTCGCGGAGCTTCGCGACGGCGTGGACGACGCCCGCGGCCCCTACGGGGAGGACGTCGTCGACGCGATCGAATCCGCCGCCGGGACGGTCGAAGACACGGAGTGGACCGACGACGGGCGCGAGGACGTCGCGGCCGCCGTCGAGTCGTTCGTCGACGCGGCCGCCGACGCGATCGGCGACGCCGATGAGGATCCCGAGGCGCTTCTCGCGGAAGGCGAGGCGGCCGACGCCGCGGCGCCGGCCCCCGTCGATCAGCTCGTCGCGGCGCTCGACGCGGTCGCCGGCGCGGTCACTGACGCCGACCTCGACGCGGACGACGACGCCGACGACATCGCCGCGCTGCTGGACGCGACCGACGAGCTGGAGGCCGGCCTCGACGACGCCGAGGAGTGGGACGACCTCGAAACCCACGAGCAGCTCCGTGCGCAGGGATACTACGACGTGCTCGGCCACTACAAGGACTTCCCCGTCGAGTGGGCGGCGCTGAAGGAACACGAGGCGCGGGGCAACGTCGACATGATCCTGCTCGCGCTCGACTCGCTCCAGTCCGAGTTCATGGAGCGCCACTGCCTGGAGGCGTTCGAGCGGATGGGCAAGCGCGGCAAGACCGAGGCGTCGGTCGAGGAGATCCTCGGCCGCGCCGAGAAGCGCGACCAGCCCGCGATCCGGATCCTCGGGACGATGGCGGCCGAAGAGGCGACCGACACCCTCGTCGAGTACGTCCCCGAGGACTCGAACCCGCAGCTCCAGAAGGTCGTGTTCAAGGCGCTCGGCGAAATCGGCGCGTCCGAGGCGGTCCAGCCGCTCGCGAACCAGCTCGACCCCGACGGCGACACCGACGAGCTCGTCCGCCCCCACGCCGCCCGCGCGCTCGGGCTGATCGGCGACACCCGCGCCGTCGACCCCCTCGCCGACGCGCTCGAGGCGCACCCGTCCGACGACGTCCGCGCGGCCGCCGGCTGGGCGCTCCGCCAGATCGGCACCCGCGAGGCGCTCGAAGCGGTCGCCGAGTACGCCGACGAACACTCCTTCGTCGTCTCGACCGAGGGCGAGAAGGCCCGGGACGCGCTCGACGACGAGGCGGAACCGGCGCCGACCGCCTGACGCGGCCCGCGTGATGCGGACCGACTGACCCGACCCGCTCCGCCCGCCGTTCGACCGACCCTTTTCACCGATACCGAGGGCACTCCCCTCGTGTCACCCGCTCCGTTCCGTGTCCCGATCTACTCGACCGCGAGCGTCGCCGCCGTCGTCGCGCTCGGACTGCTCGTCTCCGCGGCCGTCGTCCCGGTCGCCGTCGCTGGCGATGCCGGAACCGGCCCGGGAGTCGGCAGACTCGACCCCGGCGGCGCTGCCACCGCCCCGGCGAACGAGAGCCCCGAGAACCTGACGCTCGTGTCCACGACGCCGCGGATCGTCGAGCTGTTCCCGAACCCGACGACCGCGGAGAACCGCGGCGAGTACCTCGTCGTCCGGCTCCCCGAGCGCGGGAACTGGTCGCTCGCCGACGGACACCACGAGGCGGAGGTCCCGGCGAACGCCAGCGGCGTCGTCGCCCTCTCGATGGACCCCGCGAACGCGACGCCCCTGCTCGCCGACGAGACCGCGGTCGCCGGCAACGGCGGCACCGGGGACCCGACGCTCCGCGCGCTCGACGACCACTTCCCGCTCGCCGCGTCGGGCGACCGGATCGCGCTCCGCCGGAACGGGACGACGGTCGCCGCGGTCGACTACGACCGCGCGCCCGAGGGACACCGGTGGCGCGCCGACTGGGGGGAGTGGCGACCCCGCGGGTACGAACGCCGGTCGCCGCGTCGGACCGCGAACGCCGCCGTGACGCCGTTCGTCCTCCCCGACAGCCCCGGCCTGCCGGTCGAGCCGCTCCGCGACGCCGAGGACCGCCTGTTCGTCGCCGGCTACACGCTGACCTCGGAGCGGGTCGCCGACGCGCTCGTCGCCGCCGCGGACCGCGACGTCCGCGTCCGCGTGCTGCTGGAGGGGTCGCCGGTCGGCGGTTTCCCGGCGCGGAGCGCGGAGCTGATCGACCGGTTGACGGCCGCCGGCATCGAGGTCCGGATCCTCGACGGCGAGGTCGAGCGGTTCCGGTTCCACCACCCGAAGTACGCGGTCGCCGACGACCGCGCGGTCGTCCTCACGGAGAACTGGAAGCGGTCCGGCACGGGCGGGCGGAGCAACCGCGGCTGGGGCGTCGTCGTCGGAAGCGACGACACCGTGGACGCGGGCGGTCCCGGGACCGAGCGCGACGCGCTCGTCGCGGAGGACCTCGCCGCGCTGTTCGCCGCGGACTTCCGGGCGCGGGACGCGCGCTCGTGGCGCGCCTTCCGCGCCGACACCGAGTTCCACGGCGGCGGGCGCGTGAACGGCTCGTACCCGACGCGGTTCGACGCGCCCGCGAAGCCCGCGACGGCGAACGTGACCGTCCTGACCGCGCCGGGGAACGCCGCCGACCGGATCGTCGCGCGGATCGACGCCGCGGACGAGCGGGTGCTCGCGGTCGTGCCGCGGGTCGGCGGTCCCGACGATCGGATCGTCCGCGCGCTCCGACGCGCGGCCGACCGCGGGGTCGATGTCCACCTGCTGCTCTCGGACGCGTGGTACGACCGGGAGGCGAACCGGAACCTCTCCGAGTCGCTCAGGGACGAGCCGATCGCCGTCGACCTCGCCGAGCCGCGAGGCCGGTTCGAGAAGGTCCACGCGAAGGGGCTGGTCGTCGACGACACGGCGCTCGTCGGCAGCCTCAACTGGAATCCGAGCGCGGAGACGAACAACCGCGAGGTGGTGCTCGCGGTCGAGAACGAGTCGGTCGCCGACTTCTACGCTCGCGCGTACGCGGCCGACTGGCGGGGCGGCGGAATCCAGCTTCCGATCGCCTTCGTCGCCGGGTTCGGCGTCGCGCTCGCGGGAGCCGGCGCCGTCGCTCGACGGGAGCTCGCGTTCGGCTGAGAAACGAGGTCGGTGCGAACGGCCGCGGCGGCCGGCTCAGTCGTCGAGCGCGATCGTCGACGAGAGCGCGTCGTCGATCTCCGCCCCCGCCATCTTCTCGACCAGCGTCTCGATCACTTCGCTCCGGCGGCGCTTCACGAACTTGATCGAGCCGACGACGAGGTGGCCGCCCCCGGAGACCCCGGCCTCGGGGAGTTCCTCGTTCAGCTCGGTCACCATGTTCGGGATGTCGAGCCGGACGCCGTCGGACCGGAGGACGCAGAAGTCGGGGCCGTAGCCGATGGTGATGACGGGGTCGCCGGTCTCTTTCACTCTCGTGTCGTGGAGTTCGCCGGTCGTCTTGCCCGGCGCGGGGTAGGTGAATCGGTGCGCGTACTCGTCTAAGTCGATCCGGTAGAGGTGCGCGCCGGAGGCGAGCCGCTCGTGGTCGACGTGGTCCTCGACGGCGTCGAGCTGGCGCTCCACGTCGCGCTCGGCGCGTTCCGAGAGGAACTCGACGAGCTCCTCGTGGCGCGCCTCGTCGTCGCAACCGACGTTGAGCGCGTCGTTGACCAGGGTCTTCCCCTCGGAGTAGCGGAGCCAGTGGGCGGCGTAGTCGAGCGCCTCGCCGATGTCGAGGAGGTCGGACTCGTCGTACCCCGCGCCCTCGGCGAGCGCGACGTAGTCGTCCATCGCCTCCGCCTTCGAGCGGTCGGAGAGGCCGGCAACCGCCGGCACGTGTTCGAGCTCCTCGGTGAGCGACGGGTCGACGAGCCGGGCGAGCTCGACGCACATCATCCCGGTGGTGACCCGGTAGTCCTCGCCGTGGAGGTAGGGGTTCACGTGGGCGTCGAGCAGCGGCCCGACCGCCTCGGGGTCGGGGTGGTGGTGATCGACGGCCGCGATGGGGATGTCGTAGTGCGCGAGGTTCTCGTAGGCCGGCACGTCCTCCTCTGTCGACCCGTTGTCGAGCATGAGGAGGAAGGGGAGCTTCTGCCCGTGGCGCGCGCGGCCCTCCAAGGCGAAATTGAGGTCGCGGGTGACGTCCTCCATCTCGTAGTAGGGCGCCTTGCTCGGGAGCCGCTTGAACAGGTGTCGGGCGGCGTCGGGGTCGCCGTGGACCTCCTCGATGAGGTTCTCAACGGCGAGCTGTACTGGGATCGCGGCGCACATCCCGTCGCCGTCGGCGTGGTGTCGGACACGGATCGGGCGGCCGGCGAGGACCGTCCGGCGGAGCAACCGCGCGAGCTCGCGGAGGTCCTCGTGGATCGGCTCGAACGCCTCCCAGTCGACGAGCGGCTCGACGTCGGCCGGCTCGGCGCGCTCGTCGAGGGCCGCCTCGAAGCGATCGCGGGCTTCGGCGGCGCGCTCGTCGGGGAGCCGCGTCAGCGAGTCGACCTCCAACTGGAGCGCGTTCTCGCGGCTCTCGATCGCCCCCGAGACGTGGACCATGTCGCCGACCTCGACCTCGGGGTACGCCCGGACCCCGGCGGACTCGAAGGCGGCACAGGAGAGGACGCCGGAGGCGTCCGCGACGGCGAAGACGGTGGGACCCCCCGTTTGTTTCGCCTGAACGACCTCGCCCTCGACGGTCACCTCGTCGCCCGGCGTGAGGCCCCGGACCCGAGAGACCGTCGGCTCGTGGGCGACCGTCTCGGTGCGGTAGTCGTCGGGGTCGACGTCGTCGAACGCCACGTCGCCGTTCTCCTTGACCTCGGTGAGCCGGACGATCAGCCGGTCGCCGACCGCGTAGTCGCCGTCGAGGTTCGACTCGTGGACCAGCCCGCTCACGGCGTCGGAGAGGTCGACGAACACGCCGTAGTCGACGACGCCGTTGACTTCGGCGTGGTACAGCTCGTCGACTGCGGCGTCTTCGAGGGTACAGTCCGGCGCCAGATCGTAGACGGTCGGCCGGTCGTCGGCCGCCCCCTCCGCCGCGTCGGCGTCGGGTTCGGGGCTCGAATCGCCCCGCGTGCCGGAATCCCCGGCGAAGTTTTCGCTCATGGGCAGCCTTCGGGAACGGCCGGTGTTAAGCCTGTTCTCTCGGGGCTCGGGCCGGGAGTCCGCGTCGCGTTCCGCGGTCCGGAACCCCTATGAGGCGACGGCGACTTATCCCGCTTATGCGACTGTTCCGCTCGGACGAGCTCCTCGGCATCGCCCGAGAGACCCTGGATTTCGTCCTCGAGGCGAGCGAGGAGACGCACCCCAACGAGTACATGGGGTTCCTCCGCGCGGACGACGCCCGGAAGCTCGATCTCGACCGGGACGGACAGGTGATCACCGACGTGCTCGTCATCCCGGGCACGGAGTCGAGCCCGACGAGCGCCAGCGTCCGGACACACATGAAGCCGAACGACATGCGCGCGGTCGGGTCGGTCCACTCCCACCCCAACGGCGCGCTGCGGCCGAGCGACGCCGACCTCGCGACCTTCGGGCAGGGGAAAGTACACATCATCGTCGGCGCCCCCTACGGCTGGGGCGACTGGAAGGCGTTCGACAACGAGGGGCGACAGACCACCCTCGACGTCCTCGACGTGGAGGTGCCCGACGAGCACTTCTTCGATTTCACCCAGGAGGACATCGACCGGGAGCTCGACGAGCGCGACCGCGGCGGCTTCCTCTCGTGGTTCCGATGACGCGGGTCGTCGCGCAGGGGACGTTCGACCTGCTCCACCCCGGCCACGTCCACTACCTGGAGGACGCCGCGGCCCGCGGCGACGAGCTCCACGCCATCGTCGCCCGCCGGACCAACGTCACGCACAAGCCCGCACCGGTGCTGTGCGCCCGCCAACGGCGCGACATGGTCGCGGCGCTCGACGCGGTCGACGAGGCGCACCTCGGCGATCCGGGGGACGTGTTCGTCCCCATCGAGCGGCTCGACCCCGACGTGATCGTGTTGGGGTTCGACCAGCACCACGACGAGGCCGACATCGCCGACGCGCTCGCGGACCGGGGTATCGACTGCCGGGTCGAGCGCGCGTCCGGCCGCGAGCCGAAGTACGAGGACGAACTGCTCTCCAGTGGCGACATCGTCGACCGGATCCTCCGAGAGCGCGGCGGCGAGGCGGACGCGGACCGGGACTGAGCGCTGATGGACGCCGTCCGCTCGGGTCCGCGTTTTCGCCCGCCGCTCGCCGCCGTTTTGTCGAAGCGCGGAACATATATGGGTCCGATTCGTAATTCACGCCACGTGACGCTCCCAGACAGATTCCCCGCGGTGTTGGCCGCGGCCGCGATGGGCGTGTACCTGCTCGTCGTCGTCGGCGCCACCACCTCGCTCACCGAGGCGGCGACCGCCTGCGGCGCCTGGCCGGCCTGCGGGAACGGCGCCGCCCTCCCGACGGCGACCGAGGGGTGGATCGCCCTCGGCCACCGCGCCCTCGCCGCCGTCGTCGGTCTCCTCGTCGCGCTCTCCGCCGCGCTCGCGTGGCGGGACGGCGCCGACCGCCGGGTCAGGGTCGCGCTCGCCGTCGCGCTCGTCGTCTATCCCGCGCAGGCCGGCGTTGGCGCGCTCGTCGCGCTCGGCGACCTCCCGGCCGCGCTCGGCTCCGCGCACCTCCTGATCGGTATCGGAATCTTCGGGGCCGTCCTCGCCGCGCTCGCCTGGTGGCTGGAGGCCGAGACGGGCGACCCGGACGACGCGCCCGACGAGTTCGAACCCGGGACCGACGACCTGCCGCCGGTCGAGGAGGCCCCGGAACCGGACATCCCGTCGGCGGCGCTCCCGCGGCTGAAGGCGACCGCGACCGCGTACTTCCGGCTGATGAAGCCGCGGCTGATGTGGCTGCTCTGCCTCGTCGCCGCGGCCGCGATGGCGCTGGCGGGCGGCTCCGGTTTCACGCCGCCCGTCGTGGCGGCGACGCTCGCCGGCGGTGCGCTCTCGATTGGCGCCTCCGGGACGTTCAACCACGTCCTCGAACGCGACGTGGACAAGCGGATGCAACGCACCAGCGACCGCCCGCTCGCGACGGACCTCGTGCCCGTTCCGCACGCCCTCGCGTTCGGCGGTCTGCTGACGCTCGTCTCGCTCGGCCTGTTCTGGACGGTGAACTCCTTGACGGCCGCGCTCGGGCTCGTCGCGATACTGTTCTACAGCGTCGTCTACACGCTCGTCCTCAAACCGAACACGGTCCAGAACACCGTCATCGGCGGCGCGGCCGGCGCGCTGCCGGCGCTCATCGGGTGGGCCGCGGTCACGGGCGAGGTCGGCGGCGGCGGGGTGCTGCTCGCCGCGGTCATCTTCCTGTGGACGCCCGCACACTTCTACAACCTCGCGCTGGCGTACAAGGACGACTACGAGCGCGGCGGCTTCCCGATGATGCCCGTCGTCCGCGGGGAGACCGCGACGCGTCGGCACATCCTCTGGTACCTCGGCGCGACGCTGGTCGCCGCGGTCGCCCTCGCCGCGGCCGCCGACCCGCTCGGCGCGCTGTACGCGGTCGTCGGCGTCGGCGTCGGCGGGGTCTTCCTCTGGATGGTCGTCCGGCTCCACTACGAGCAGACTGAGGGGGCCGCCTTCCGCGCGTTCCACGCCTCGAACGCCTACCTCGGCCTGTTGCTGTTCGCCGTCGTCTTCGACGCGCTGGTGGTCTGACACGGCGATATCGTCGCGAGCGCGCCGCGACCGACCGGGACCTGTCCCTTTAATCCTGTTCGTGTCCTACGCTGTGCCATGACACGCGTTGAAGTCGAGTACTGCGTCCCCTGTGGCATGTTGAACCGCGCCCGAGACGTCTCCGAGGCGATCCTCAAGCAGTTCGGCGAGAGCGTCGACGAGGTCGCTCTGGTGACCGGCGACGACGGCGTGTTCGTCGTCCGCGCTGACGGCGAGGTCGTCTTCGACAAGACCGAAGACGAGTACGACGTCGACGCCATCGTCCGCGCGGTCAAGCCGCACGTCGGCGCGACGGCGTAGTCACTCGGCTGTTCTCAGACTGGAGACGCCCGAGGAGGACTCTTCGACGGGTTACATTGATCACTGTTCTCACGCCGCAAGCTAATTACGACTCGCCGACAAATCTCGGTGACGATGTCGGACTCATCGGAACGGACCCGGACCGAGGCGGTCGCCCCCGGCGATCCGGCGGTCGACGCCGCCGCCGAGAACCGGTCGCGGCTCGCGCGGACGTGGTACCGGTCGCGGTTCGGCGTCGGCGTCATCGCCGCCGACGTGCTCCTCACCGTCGGCCTCGCCGCCGGGGCGCTGCTGGTGACCGACGGCCCGTTCCCCGGGTTCGCCGGCCTCGGTTCCGGAGTCGTTCCGCCGTTCGTCCCCCTGTTCAGCCTGCTCGGCGCTCTGGGGTTCGTGTTCACCGCCCTCGTCGAGCGGTTCGACGCCTCCGTCGGCACGCTCGTCCGGTACAACCTCCGGCTGCCGGCCGCCCTGCCGCTCGGCGTCGGGGTGTACCTGCTCTCCGACATCCTTCTCGGCGGGACGACTGGCGACGCGCCCCTCGTCGCCGGCGTCGTCTTCCTCTCGGGACTGTACGTGAACCTCGCGTACAAGCGCCTGGGGGCGTTGGCGCGCCGCCTCCTCCCCGCGAGCGCCGATCGGAGCGCGGGCTCGGGAGACGGGGAGAGCTGACCCCGGCCACGCTGGACTCAGTTGGGGTCGAACACCGCACGCGCGGAGTTGGTCACGACGAGGATGCTGCTCGACGCCATCGCGAGCGCGGCCAGCAGCGGGTTGAGGACGCCGGATAACGCCAACGGGATCGCGACCGCGTTGTAGACGAACGCCCAGCCGAGGTTCTGTTTCAGCCGTCGGTTCGTCCCGCGCGTGACGGCGAACAGTTCGGGGACCGCCGAGAGCCGGTCCTCCAGGAGGACGGCGTCGGCCGCGTCCGCGGCGAGGTCGGTACCGGAGGCGATCGAGACCCCGAGGTCGGCCGCGGCGAGCGCCGGCGCGTCGTTGCTCCCGTCGCCGACCATCGCGACCGAGCCGTCGGTGCCGAGCCGCCGGACCGTCTCGGCCTTCGCCTCCGGCGGCACCTCGGCGAACACCTCGTCGATCGCGGGGTGCTCCGCGAACCGCCTCGCGGCCGCGGGCGCGTCGCCGGTGAGCACCACCACCCGGCGGCCGTCCGCGTCGAGGTCGGCGACCACCGACTCCCACCCGTCGCGCACCTCGTCGCCGACCGTCAGGACGCCGCGGCCGCGACCATCCCAGCCGACGTAGACGGGCACGTTCCCGCGGTCGCGGGCGGTCGCTCCCGCCTCGCGGAGCGTGTCCGGTATCGGCCAGCCGCGCTCGTCGAACAGGCCGGGGTGGCCGACGACGACCTCGTCGCCGTCGACGCGCCCCGCGACCCCGCGGTCGAAGACGTCCACGTCCGTCGCTGGCGGGCCGCTCGGGGCGGGCGTGTCGTCGGTCTCGCCGACGCCGTCGGCGGTCGAGTCCGCCGCGGTCGCCGCGCCGCCGTCGGTCGCCGGCCGCTCAAGAGTTCGCCCCTCCGAGTCCCCCAGCACTCCGGAGACGATCGCCTCGGCGACCGGGTGGACCGAGGCGCGCTCGACGGCGGCGGCGCGGTCTCGCACGCGGTCGACAGGCGTCCCCGCCGCGGCCGTCGCGTCGAGCAGCCGCATCTCGCCGTCGGTGAGCGTCCCGGTCTTGTCGAGGACGACGGTGTCGACGTCGCTCGCCGACTCGAAGACGGCGTCGGAGACGACGACGATGCCGCGGTTCGCGGCGTCGCGGATCCCGGCGGCGACCGCAAGCGGCGTCGCCAGGCCGAGCGCGCACGGACACGAGACGATGAGCACCGTCAGCCCGACGAGCGCGGCCTCGATCGGCGCCGACCCGAGCGCCAGCGTCGCGGCGGCGCCGACGGTCGCGACCGCGACGACGAGGGGGACGAACACCGTCGCCAAGCGGTCGACGAGCCGCTGGACGCCGGACCGCGAGCTCTGGATCTCCCACAGCAGCCGCACGAGGGTGTCGAGGGTGTTCGCCGCGTCCTCGCCGACCTCGACGACGACCGGCGAGTCGGTGACGACGGTCCCGCCCCGGACCGCGTCGCCCTCGCGTTTCGTGGCGGGGAGGGACTCGCCGGTGACGAGCGCCTCGTCGACAGCGGCCGTTCCCTCGGCGACGGTCCCGTCGAAGGGCACGCGCTCGCCGGGGCGCACGAGCAGCCGGTCGCCGGGGTCGACCGCGTCGGCGGCGATGGTCTCGCCCGCCTCGGTCCGCACCGTCCGGTCCTCGGTCGTCGTCAGGTCGGCGAGCATGCCGGTCGCCCGCCGCTTGATGATCGACTCGTAGTGGTTGCCGGCGGTGACGACCAGGATGACGGCGATGGTCACGTCGAAGTAGAGGTCGGTCCGGCCGACGAACAGCGCGAGCGTGCTGTAGACGTACGAGCTCGCGGCCGCGAGCGACACCAACAGGTCCATGTTCGGCTGCCGGGCCCGGAGGCTCACGTACGCGCCCCGCAGGATCGGGTAGCCGGTGTAAAACAGGACGATGGAGGCGAACACCCAGATCTGCGCGAACAGGTACGTCCCCGAGACGCCGCCTAAGTCGAGTATCGGCTCGTACCCGAAGTAGGTCGGATACAGGAAGAGGACGTACCACAGCATCGCCATCATGCCGAAGAACCCGCCGCCGATCAGGAATCGCACGACCGCGTCGTCGTCCTCCGCGTCCGGGTCCGCGCGGTCGCTCGCCGAGTAGCCCGCGACCGAGAGCCGCCCGGGGAGCTCCTCGGCGCTCACGGCGTCGGGGTCGTAGTCG
The DNA here is from genome assembly GCF_002135045.1 of Halorubrum sp. SD683. Classification (NCBI taxonomy): domain Archaea; kingdom Methanobacteriati; phylum Methanobacteriota; class Halobacteria; order Halobacteriales; family Haloferacaceae; genus Halorubrum; species Halorubrum sp. SD683. The sequence continues at coordinate 23,394 of NZ_NEWJ01000016.1, read as the reverse complement.
ACCCGGATCGTGTCCGTGGCGTAGCTCGCCTCGGCGGCCGCGACCCCCTCCTGCTCGCCGGCCGTCATCTCGAGGAACGACTCGCAGGTGGCGCAGTGCATCCCGTCGACGTGGAGGAACGTCGTCTCGCCGTCGAACTCGTCGCCCGGCGTCGCATCCGGCCGCTGCTCGTCGAGGTCGTCGAGGTCCTCGACGTCGTCCAGCGACCGCGCGACGGTCAGACAGCCCCGGCAGCAGAACTCGCCGTCGACGTCGGGCGCGGTGTGCGGGTCATCCCCAGTCGGGAGGTCACAGAGCGTACAGCCTGTCATTGGTGGTCCGTTCGCGGTCGGTGGGGCGGTCCGCGGACCGGGGGCGGCGGGTCCCGCGGTTCGTGATCGATTACGCGTGTTCGGAGTCGGCCGAGTCGCCGGCGAACCCCGGGAGGGTCCCGCCGGTCGCGATCCGGAGGCTCCCCCAGATGAGCAGGACGTTCACCAGCGTCACCGCCACGACGAACTCCGCCCGGTCGGCGATGAACACCACCGCGGGGACGAGTCCGCCGAGGACGAGGAGTACGGCCTGTTGGATCGAGAAGTCCATGCCGTAACCATGCGCTCGCCGGAAATATATAACACCCGTGTTTTCAGGGTGCGAGAACGGGTAGATCTTATATGGCTCTCTACTGTCAAAGTCGCCTATGGGCCAAAGTGAGGCAGCAAACGCTCCGACTGACGATGTCGGCGGCGAGGGAGAGGATTTCGACCCGATCGGCACGCTCACGCTCATCGGAATTTACTTCGCAATCTTGGTACTCGCGTGGGTGTACATCTACTTCGTAGAGTTCCTCGGCCGGGACCTCGTCGTGGTGGGGTGATCACACGTGCACATTCACGCCTACGAGAAGCTCTGGCTCGCGCTGTCGATCGTCCTGATTCTCGCGCTCATCGGCACCGTGACCTACGGGGCGGTCGGTCCCGGCGTGGCGATGGTCGCCGACTCGCAGTCGACGGTCGACGCCGCGGCGCTCGACGAGGACGAGCGGTTCTCCGAGCCCCGCGTCGAGCAGGTGGGCGAAAACGAGTACGAGGCGTACATCGTCGCCTACCAGTTCGGCTTCGAACCGTCTCCGATCGTCGTGCCGGCGAACAGCACCGTGACGTTACACGTCACCTCTCGCGACGTGATACACGGCTTCGAGGTCGTCGGCACGAGTGCGAACACGATGGCCGTCCCCGGCGAGGTCTCGGAGATCACGGTCGAGACCGAGGAGCCGACGGAGTACGGGCTCGTTTGTAACGAGTACTGTGGCGCCGGTCACCACGTCATGGAAGGAAAGATCAACGTCGTGAGCCAGTCGGAGTTCGAGAGCCGCGGAGGTGACTCGGAATGAGCACCGCCATCGAGTCCGAACAGACGTTCGTCGACAAGTTCCCGGACGAGGCGAGGGTCGTCCGCGCGGCCTTCCTGAGCTCCTTCTTCGCCCTGTTGCTCGGCGCGATCTTCGGGATCATCCAGACGCTCCACCGGACCGACGTCGCGCGGATCATCCCCTCGACCGACTACTACACCGTCCTCACCGCGCACGGCGTGTTCATGGTGATCAGCTTCACGATATTCTTCCTCGTCGGGCTGTTCACCTGGGCGCTGACGCGCAGTCTGGACCGGCCGCTCCTGAACATCAAGATCACGTGGACGTGGTACGGGCTGATGGCGACCGGCATGACGCTCACGGGGATCTCGATCCTCGCCGGGTTCGTCGATTCCATCGACATGAGCGCGGACGTGCTGTACACGTTCTACGCGCCGCTTCAGGCCCACCCGCTGTTCTACGCCGGGCTCACCGTGTTCATCGTCGGGACGTGGATCGCGGGCGCCGACTGGTTCCGGACGTTCCTCGCGTGGCGGCGCGAGCACCCCGACGAGCGGATCCCGCTCCAGACGTTCATGGTGCTGACGACGATGACGATGTGGTACATCGCCTCGTCCGCCGTCGCCGCCTCCGTCCTGCTGTTCCTGCTCCCGTGGTCGCTCGGCTTCATCGACCAGGTGAACCCGACGCTCACCCGGACGCTGTTCTGGTTCTTCGGCCACCCGGTCGTCTACTTCTGGCTCATGCCGGCGTACATGCTCTGGTACACCGTCCTGCCGAAGATCGCCGGCGGCCGCCTCTTTAGCGACCCGCTGGCCCGGGTCGTGTTCGTGCTGTTCGTTCTCCTCTCGACGCCGGTCGGGATCCACCACCAGTACCTCGACCCGGGGATCGCCGAGGGGTTCAAGTTCATCTCGATGACGAACACGATGTTCCTGCTGTTGCCCAGCCTGCTCACCGCGTTCACGGTCGTCGCGAGCGTCGAGTACGGCGCCCGTCAGCGCGGCGGCACCGGGCTGTTAGGCTGGCTCACGAACCTCCCGTGGCGCAAGCCGGAGTTCACCGGCATGATGCTTGCCGGCCTGATGTTCGCGGCCGGCGGCTTCTCGGGCATGGTCAACGCCGGGATGAACATCAACTATCTCATCCACAACACGCTGTGGGTGCCGGGTCACTTCCACCTCACCGTCGGGACCGCGGTCGCGCTGACGATGATGGCCGGGACCTACTGGATCTGGCCGCAGATCAGCAACAAGCCGATCTACAGCAGCCAGATCGGGCTGTTCCAGGTCGTCCTCTGGTTCATCGGCATGGCGCTGATGTCGAACGCGATGCACGCGCAGGGGCTCCTCGGCGTCCCGCGACGCACCGCCGAGCCGGAGTACTCCGGCTTCGACTACCCGACGATGTTCGGCGGCTTCGAGGAGCTCAACATCCAGATCGCGATCGGCGGGACCCTGCTCTTCGTCTCGACGATCCTCTTCCTCGGGAACCTCGTGTTGACGATGGGGAACCCGAAGGTGTCCGGGCTCGCGGAGCCGCTCCCCAGTCCGGTCTCCGGCGCGGAGGACGCGCCGCAGGTGCTCGATAACCTCCGCCTGTGGGTCGGCATCGCGCTCACGCTCGTCGTCCTCGCGTACGCGCTGCCGATCGCGGCGATCATCAACCGCGGCGGACTGCTCGGACCGGGCGTCGGCACCTATCCGGTGTGGCTCGCGCCGCTGTTCGACGCGCTGGCGGACGCGGCCGCCCCGCTGTTCGGCGCCGTCGCCGACCTCTCGGCCTCGCTCATTGAGGTGGTCCGATGAGCGTCGACATCTCTCGCGGCGGGCTGCTCGTGACGCTCGCGATCTTCGGCGTGATCGTCTACGAGCTCCGGACCGTGCTCGACTTCGTCGGCGTCGAGCTGCCGATCATCCCGTACATGGGGGCCGTCTTCGTCCTCGCCGGGGCCTCCGTCTGGTACGTCACGCTGAAGGGCGGGTGGCGGACCGAGCCCGAGCCCGACGAACCGGCGTAGCGACGCCGGTCATTCCCGCCGACGCGCCCTCGCGCTCTTCTCTCCGACGTCGACCGCGTCGACGGAAGCAGTTATCACCGTCGACGCCCAATAATGCGTATGGAATCCAATACTGCCTCGAACGCCTCCGAGGCGCCCTCCTCCGGATCGTCCGGCACCGACCGGCCCGTTTCGCTCGCGGACGAGGACGCTCTCGACGCCTTCGTCGCCGACGCGGACGCCGCGCTCGTGGAGTTTTACACCGACGGCTGCGGCATCTGTGCCAGCATGGAGCCGGTGATCGGGAACGTGGCCCGCGGCGCCGAGGCCGACTTGGCGGTCGGCCTGGTGAATCCCCGCGACGACCCGCCGCTGGTCGAGCGGTTCGACGTGCGGAGCGTCCCGCTGTTCGTCCTCTTCGTCGACGGCGAGCCGGTCGCGCGGCGCGCCGACGGGTTCATTTCGGGCGACGACCTGACGGCGTGGGTCGACGAGCACGCGGCCTGACCGAGGCTGATGTGTCGGTTCGGACTCGTTCCGGGGGTCGCCGACGGACACCACCGAAGCCCCAGTCGCGAGCCGGGCGCACGCTCGTTGCGTTCCTCGCTCAGTCGCTCCACTCTGTCGCTGTGGTACGTACACCGCCTTTGCCCGCCTCACGACTGCCCCTTCGAGTGCCACCCCGTACCGCTCGGCCCCGCACCTCACACCTCCCCAGCCTCGGCGGACGCACCGGCGCGGGCGCCGCCGCGCCGGCCCGCCGCCTCCCTCGCGCGTGCTGGCTTCGCGGCCGCCGCTGACGGCCGCTCGCAGGTGCGCGCCACCGCACTTTCCGTACTCACTCGTCGTTTGGCTCTCACCTATTTATAAACGATCGCGCTCGACGGAACCCTTTTGAGCCGGAGCGGCGTACTGTGCGCCAGTATGGGACTGGGCTCGGACATGTACCGACAGCAGATCCTCGACCACTACAAGAACCCGCGAAACTACGGGGAACTCGAGGATCCGGACTTCACGCACGTCGGCGAGAACCCCTCCTGTGGCGACACGATCCGGATGGACGTGGACCTCGACGACGAGGAGCAGACGATCGAGGCGGTGCGGTTCACGGGCGACGGGTGCGCCATCTCGATGGCCTCCGCGAGCATGCTCTCGGAGCGGCTCCACGGGATGAACGTCGACGAACTCGACGGGCTCGACACCGACGACGTCACCGAGATGCTCGGCGTCGACATCTCGCCGATGCGCGTGAAGTGCGCGGTGCTGGGGCGACAGGTCGCGCAGGACGGCGCGAAGATCCACCGCGGCGAGCTCGACCCCGACGACCGGACGGTCACCGAGGAGTGAGCCCGCGGGCCGACGGCGCCCGTCGGCTCCCGCCACGGCTCGTCCCGAGCCCACCGGACTTTTGCCCGCGAACCACGTTCGTCAGCCCATGAGCGACGACTTCGACAAGGAGGCGGAACGCGAGAAGCTCCGCGAGAAGTTCGCGGACGACGAGCAGAAGCGCGAGCACACCCAGCGGATGTCCGAGCTCCTCCTGAAGGGCGCGACGATGACGAACCGCCACTGCGAGGAGTGCGGCGACCCCATCTTCCGTCACGACGGTCGCGAGTTCTGTCCCACCTGCGGGAACGAGGCCGGCGGCGCGGCGGGGGCGAACGAGGCGACCGGGACCGCGGCGGAGCCGGACGCGGCGGGAGGCACCGAGGCGACGGGAGCCCCGCCGGACGTGGACGCCGGCGCGGCGGACGGCGTCGCCGAGAACGGCTCGGTGGGTGCCGACTCCGGTGTGACCGATTCCGCCACGACCGAGTCCGGTGCGACCGAGAGCGCGGGGCCGCGGCCCTCCCGCTCGGCTGCCGTGCAGTCACAGGGATCGGCGCCGCCGCAGGGGTCAGCGCCGCCGCAGCAGTCCGACTCCCAGCGGCCCGAGCCGCGGCGGCCCGACTCCCGACCGCCCGAGTCCGGGCGACCCACCCCGCCTCAGTTGACGGACGACGCCGAGGGCGTCGGCGCCGCCCGCGCGTCGCTGACCCGGACGCTGACGCGGTTCGCCCGTGCCGCCGAGGAGACGGACGACCCGCGGCGCGCCCGCGACCACCTCGAAGCGGCCCGCGAGGCGGCCGAGGCGCTGGCGGCGCTGGACTGACACTACTTATAAACACGTCTCCGTGTCGCGGCCGCGGTCGAGGTCTCGGCTGTCGGTTAACAACCTGATCCCGGTAGATCGGCGGCGAGCCCCACCAGAGTCTCGGCCGACCGTTTATGAGTAATCGACTGCGGATCGCCGGCAATCACCGCCAAAGCCCCGCGACCGCGCCTCACGCCTCCCCAACCTCGCGGCTCCCTCCGCTTCGCTCCGGTCGCCGCGTCCCTCGCGCGTGCTGTCTCGCGGCCGCCGGTGGCGGCCGCTCGCAGGCACGCGCCACCGCAGTTTCGAGTATCAAATAGCCTGCGCTACCGCCCGCTCTCGACGGCGACGCGCATGTCCGCCGCCAGCCGCTCGGCGCGGTCGGCGTCGGCGGACTCGGCGTAGATCCGGATCTTCGGCTCGGTGCCCGAGGGGCGGACCAGCACCCACGCGTCGCCGTAGTCGAGCCGATAGCCGTCCGTCGTGTTCGGCTCCGCGTCGGCGGTCTCGACGTAGGCGCGGGCGGCCGAGAGCATCTCGTCGCGCTCGTCGTCGTCCGCGTACTCGACGTTCTCCCGCACGAAGTGGTAGTCGGTGTACGGCGCGACGACCTCGCTGACGGGCGCGCCGTCCGCGGCCGCGAGCAGTTCGAGGAAGCGCGCGCCGATGTACGCCCCGTCCCGCGAGAGCCGGTACGGCGGGAAGAACAGCCCGCCGTTCCCCTCGCCCGCGATGGGGACGTTGACCCCCTCGTCGTGGAGGTCGCGCGTCCGGGTGATGATGTTCGTCGCGCCGATGGGCGTCAGTTCGAGGTCGGCGTCGTTGGCGGCGCAGACGTCGACGAGCCGCTGGGAGACGTTGACCGCGCTAACGACTGCGTCGCCCGGTTCGAGACAGGCGTCCGCCAGCGCCGCGAAGGAGGTGTCGCCGTCGACGAACCGCCCCCGCTCGTCGACGAAGACGGCACGGTCTGCGTCGCCGTCGTGCGCGATCCCCACGTCGGCGTCGGAGGTCGCGACCAGCCGCGAGAGGTCCGCGAGGTTCTCGGGGACCGGCTCGGAGTCGCGGCCGGGGAAGTGGCCGTCCGGCGTCGCGTTCACCGTCAACACCTCGCAGCCGAGTTCGCGGTAGATCCGGGGGGACGCGACCGAGGCCGCGCCGTGACCGGGGTCGACCGCGACCGTGAGGTCGGCGTCCGCGACCGCCTCGCGGTCGACCGCGGCGGTCAGTTGGTCGGCGTAGTCGTCGACGGCGCCATCGATCGGCGTCGTCGCGCCGGCCGACCGCCAGTCGGCGTGGTCGTACTCGTCGTCGAGGACGCGCCGCTCGATGCGCTCTAACACGTCGACGGAGAGCTCGACGCCGTCGGCGCCCACCAGCTTGATGCCGTTGAACTCCGGCGGGTTGTGCGAGGCGGTGACGAGGACCGCGGGGACCCCGTCGGCCTCGCAGTAGTTCCCGACCGCGGGCGTGGGCACGACGCCGAGGCGGTCGACGTCGCAGCCGACCGCGGCGAGGCCGCTCGCGGCCGCGTTCGCGAACAGCTCGCCGGTGGTCCGCGTGTCGCGCGCGACGGCGACGCGGTCGGCGTCCCACACCGTTCCGGCCGCCTTCGCGATGTCGAGGACGAGCGCGGGCGTGAGGTACCGCAGCGCGACCCCGCGGATGCCACTCGATCCGAACAGCTCCATGCGGGGCCATCCGCCGGCCGAGGGGAAAGCGGTTCCGAACCGCTCGGCCGGTCGCGTGTCGCTCGACCGACATCCGCGGTCGTTCCCGCGACGACGCGTGCGGTTCATGCCGGTGGCGTTCGTTCGACCCGTATGGACCACACGCGACGCGACGCGCTCGCCGGGAGCGCGCTCGCCCTGTCCGTCGCGACGGCGGGCTGTCTCGACTTCGCGGCGGGCGACGGACCGCAGGGCCCGGAGGGAACGCCGGCGACGCTGACCTGCGACGACGACGGGTTCGTCCGCCTCGGTCAGCCGTTCGAGGCGTCGGTCACCGAGACCCTCGTCGAGACGGACGAGACGACCGTTGAGCTCTCCACGGAGGGAGCGACCGAGACGTACGGCCAGTCGCTCCGGCTCGTCCTCCGGAACACCGGCGACGCTCCCGCCGCCACGCTCGGCGAATCCACCTACTCGCTCCAGCGCGAGACGGGGGAGGGGTGGCTCGACATCCGCGGCTCCACCTTGGGCGAGGCGGTCGAACTCCCCCGGACCGAGGCGTCGCTCGACACGAGTTCGGCGTACTCCTGGGACATCACGCTGACCGAGTCGGCGATCGCCGACGCGGTCGACGGCGTCGACTTGGAGGTCTGCCCGCCGCTGGGCGACGGCACCTACCGGTTCGTCTACTGGGGGCTCGTCGACGCGCCCCCGATCGGTGCGGAGTTCGAACTGGTGGGGTGAGGCCGGTTCGACGCGAGCCGCGGAGATCTCGGGCCACGGTGGGGTTCCCGGCTCAGAAGGGCTCCCAGTCTGACGGCTGGCCGACCCGGCCACGGACGCGGAACTCCCGCGCGTCGTCGTCGACGCGGGTCTCGACGACGACCTCGAACGGCTCGTGGAGGGTGTGAACGACCTGTTCGTCGTGGGCGGTCGAGCCGACGACCCCGACGAACGGCCACCCCTCGCCGGAGGTCTGCGAGGTCATTACCCGGGTGAACCGGTAGATACGCTCTGGCTCCCAGTACATCAACAGCTGGGACAGCGAGTAGACGCCGACTGCGCGGTCGCGGCCCACGGAGGACTCGACGATGTCGGTGAACTTGATCCCGATGTCGGTGAGGTTGCCGGCGCTGGCGACGTACTTCGTCGCCGGCGTGTCCTCGCGCTTGTCGCCCTGCTCGTGGGTGACGCAGTCGATGACGACCACGTCGTCGCCGTCCGCCCCCGTCAGCTCCTCGTAGTCCTCGCGGACCTTCTCCGCGGTCCGTCCCGTCGAGATCACGACCGGGCCCGTGGACCACCCTGCGAGCAGTCGGTTGAACAGGTCGTACTTCCCGCTCATCGGCGGACCGCTGATGAGGACGCTGTCGGCACCGCGGACAGCGTCGGGAAGCACAGTCATTTTGTGGACGTGAGAGTGTGTCGGGTAAAACCCTTCCGAGGGATCACTTTCGAAGCATGGAGGGGAGGTCGAGCGACGAGGGCGGGCCCTCCCGCGGCCCGTCGGTGAGTGTCAGTTCGCGTATCGCCCCGGGGAGCGCGGCCGGCACCGGAGACTCGCGCGGTGCGCCGGCGCCGTCGACGAGCGACGACCAGACAGCCTCGTCCTCCGGGTCGTCCCGCTCCGCCTTCGCCTCCAGCGCCTTCGTTCGCCCCTCGTCGTACGCCAGCTCGACGATGCTCCGGTCGTAGCCCCCCGAGAACGTCTCCAGCACGCGGTCGAGCTCCTCCGGGCGGGGGTTGTCGACGCCGGCCGCGACGCCCAGCGCGAAGGCGCGCTCGACCGCCTCCTCGCGGGAGAGGTCGTCCCACTCCGTGCCGAACGTGCGGTCGTACATCAGTGCGTCACCGTCGCCGCCGGGCCGACGCGGAGCCCGCCGTCGGTGAACTCCACGTCTTGGATGTCGGTGTCGACGTCCGTTCCCCGCATCTTCAGCACCTGGACCCCGCGGCGCATCCCCTCGTCTTCGAGGTAGTTGTGCATGAAGACGACGCCGTGCGCGAGGTAGTGCTCCTCGGAGTACGCGCTCGGGTCGGTCATCTCGGAGATCAGAAGCGTCGTCGCGTCCGTCCGCTTCAGCGAGGAGAGCAGCTGGATCATCGTGTCCTCGTCGTCGTCTAAGAGGAACCGCAGCAGCATCGTCGAGTCGAAGACGACACGGTCGATGTCGCGGGAGTTGATGAACCCGGTGAGCCGGTTGGTGACCCCCGAGCGGTCGCGGCGGTCGCCGGGGAGCCCGAAGAAGCGCCGGCCGTCCGACGAGAAGGAGTCGAGGAAGGTGACGCGGTCGGAGTCGAGCGCGCGGTCGAACCCGAAGTCGTAGCCGCTCATGTCCTCGCGGATCCCGTCCTTCGTCTCGTGCATGCTGATGTAGAGGACGTCCTCGCCGTTCCGAGCGCCTTGGGCCGCGAACTGTGAGCAAAACGTCGTTTTCCCGCTCCCGGGCGGGCCGCTGACAACGTAGAGGCGGTCCTCGGGGAACCCGCCGTCGACGAGATCGTCGAACCCCGGGACGCCGCTTGAGACGCGCATACGTAGGGACCCGTTGGACGGCTGATAAGCGTTGGCACCCGGTTCTCACCCGTGAGAACCGATCGCCGGCGGACGCCGACGGGGTCGCCGACGCGGTCGCCCGGCGCTCGCTCCGCCCTCTCGGCTACGCTTCCGCGGCCTCGACGTCGTCGAGGTCGCCTGCGATGGCCTCGTCGACGTCCGGCGAGACCCACACGACAAACCGGTCGTCCGACTTGACGATACCGCGGACGCCCTCGTCCTCGACGGTAGTGCTCTGATCGACGTCCTCGGGCGAGACGTCGCGAACCTGGAACACCTCATCGACCATCCAGCCGACCGTGCCGCCCTCGTCGATCTCGTCGTCGTCGAAGACGACGATCCGCTCTCGCGGACCGGCCTCGTCGATGTCGAACAGCGTCTTCGGGTCGACGATCGTCGTCGTCCGGCCGCGGAGGTCCATGACCCCCTCGACGTGGTCCGGCGAGTTGGGGATCCGCGTGAGCTCGCCGGCGTCGACGATCTCGTCGATGACGCCGATGTCCAGACAGTACGTCCCGTCGCCCAGGCCGAACTCCAGCACCTTGGTCGGTTCGGCGTCCGCCTCTGTGGCTGCCATGCCCGTACCTGCGGTGAACCGACAAATAACCGTGTTCCCTGAATTATCAGGGGTGATTACTGGGTCCGTGGATTTATGCTGATTCTGGGCGCGCTGTGGAGTATGAGCAGGACGACGGATCGGCGCGGCGGTCGGGACGGGTCGCCGCGGGTGGTGGTCGTCGACGATTCTCCGTTCATGCGGGGATTGATAAGCGACCTCTTGAGCGACGCCGGGGTCGCGGTCGTCGGCGAGGCGGGGGACGGAGAGGAGGCGCTCTCGGTGGTGGCCGAGACGCGCCCCGACGTCGTGACGATGGACGTCGAGATGCCCGGAATGGGCGGGCTCGAAGCCGTCGAGCGCCTGATGGAGGAGACGCCGACGCCGGTGTTGATGCTGTCCGCGCACACGGACGAGGGGGCAGAAGTCACCTTCGAGGCGCTCGACCGGGGCGCGGTCGACTTCTTCGCGAAGCCGGGCGGCGAGGTGTCCACCGGCGTCTCGCGGGAGTCGGACCGGCTCGTCGAGGCGGTGCGCTCGGTTGCGGACGCCGACCTCGACGCCGCGACCCGCGAGCGTGACGATCCGAGCGCCGCGGCGTCGCGCTCGCCGGGCGCCGCGTCGGAGGCGGACGCCGCGGACGTCGACGGCCCGCTGACGGTCGTGATCGCGGCCTCGACCGGCGGCCCGAACGCGGTCGAGCGCGTGCTGTCGGCGCTGCCGATGGCGGACTGCCGCGTGGTGATCGTCCAGCACATGCCCGAGGCGTTCACCTCGCGGTTCGCGAACCGGCTCGACGAGGCCTCAGCGTACGACGTGCGGGAGGCGAGCGACGGCGCCCGGATCGGCGCCGGCGAGGCGCTCGTCGCCCGCGGCGGAAGCCACACACGCATCGACAGCTACCGGTCGGGGCGGCTCCGGGTGAAGCTCGACGAAGACGACGACTCCCACACTGTCACCCCCGCGGCGGACGTGACGATGCGCTCCGCGGCCGATGTGATCGACGACCCGCTCGTCGGCGTCGTGCTGACCGGCATGGGCTCGGACGCGGCCGAGGGGATCCGCGCGATGGCCGACGCCGGGGCGCGCACGCTGGCGCAGAGCGAGGACACCTGCGTCATCTACGGCATGCCGAAGCGCGCCGTCGAGACGGGCGGCGTCGACGCGGTGTGCGACCTCGACGACGTCGCCGGCGCGATAGTGGGGGGTGAGGCCTGATGGACTCCCACCGCGCCGCGTTCGTCGCCGAGGCCGAAGACGGGATCACCGACCTCAACAACGCCCTGCTCGCGCTCGAAGCGGACCCTGAGGACGCCGAGGCGATGGACGACGTGTTCCGCGTCGCTCACACCCTGAAGGGCAACGCCGCGGCGATGGGGTACGAGGGCATCTCCGACTTCGGGCACGCCCTCGAAGACCTGCTCGACGCGGTCCGGCAGGGCAACCGCGAGGTGACGCCCGAGCTGATGGACCTCCTCTTCGAGGGGGTCGACACCGTCGAGGCGATGGTCGACGAGATCGCCGACACCGGCGAGGTGTCGACGGACCCCTCCGACCTCGAATCGCGCCTGCGCGAGATGGAGGAGCACGGCACCGTCGGCGGGAGCGACGCCGGCGGAGACGGCGATTCGGCCGGCGGCGCCGGCGATGCCGCGGCCGATGAAGGCGACGCCGGCGGTGACGATGATGGCGGAACCGAAGCCGACGCGGACGGGGAGGCCCCCGACATCTCGGTGCCGGAGCCGCCGGCGGCCGCGGACGACCTCCCGGACCCGGTCGCGTACGCGGACGTGACGATCGGCGAGGCCCAGATGCCGGGCGTCGACGCGGCGCTCGTCCTCCAAGCCCTCGACGAGCAGTTCGACGGGCACGTCACCGATCCCGCGCCCGAGGCGCTGGAGGACGGCGAGTACGACGAGGGGTTCGACGCCTTCGTCGGCGGCGCCGACCCCGAGGTCGTCGCCGAGGGGCTCCGGGCGCTCACGCAGGTCGAGGCGGTGACGGCGGCCGCGGTCGGCGGCGGCGACGCCGCCGAGGTCGAATCGAGCGACCCGGACGCCGAATCGGCGGCCCCCGAGCAGTCAGCCGCCGAGTCGGGCGACGCCGGGCCCGAACCCGCCGACCCCGGCGACGCTGACTCGGGCGAGATCGACGCCGAAGGCGCGGCGGAGCCGGCCGCGGCCGACGCGGACGACGAGCCCGACCAGTCTGACGACAACGACTCCAGTTCGCCGTCGGACGACTCCAGTTCGCCGTCGGACGACTCCGGGTCTGCCGGCGGGACCGACTCCAAGTCCGGCGACGAGATCAAGTCGATCCGCGTCGACGTCGATCAGGTCGACGAGCTGTACGGGCTCGTCGAGCAGCTGGTGACGAGCCGGATCAAGCTCCGCCGCGAGATCGAGGGGACGGACGCGGAGTCGGACGCCTTAGACGAGCTCGACAAGCTCGCCTCCAGCCTCCAAGACACGGCGATGGACATGCGGCTCATCCCGTTCTCGCAGGTGTCCGACTCGTTCCCGCGGCTCGTCCGCGACATCTCGCGGGACCTCGACAAGCGGATCGACTTCGAGATCGAGGGCGACGACGTCGAGCTGGACCGCACGATCCTCACGGAGATGCGCGACCCGCTCGTCCACGTCCTGCGGAACGCGGTCGACCACGGGATCGAGTCGCCCGAGGAGCGCGAAGCGGCCGGGAAGGACCCGACCGGCCACGTGTCGCTCACGGCGGAGCGCGAGCGCGACCACGTGATCATCGAGGTGTCGGACGACGGCGGCGGGCTTGACCCCGACCAGCTCCGCGAGAAGGCGGTCGACGAGGACGTCAAGAGCCGCGAGGCGGTCGAGGCGATGGAGGACGACGAGGTGTACGACCTCGTCTTCCACCCCGGCTTCTCGACCGCGGAGGAGGTCACCGACGTCTCCGGCCGCGGGGTCGGGATGGACGTGGTCCGGACGACCGCGCGCGACCTCGACGGCTCCGTCTCGATCGAGAGCGAGCCCGGCGAGGGGAGCACGGTCCGGTTCCGGCTCCCGGTCACCGTCGCCATCGTGAAGGTGATGTTCGTCGACGTGGGCGGCACGGAGTACGGCATCCCGATCAAGTCGATCGCGGAGGTCGCCCGCGCCGACGACGTCGAGGAGGTCCACGGCGACGAGGTCGTCAGACACGAGGACGACCTCTACCCCGTCGTCCGGCTGAACGAACGTCTCGGCGAGATCGATCCGACCGCGGCGGAACGGCCGACCGAGACGCCAGCCGCCGACGGCGGCGTCGCGGCCGACGAGCCGGGAGACGACGGGTTCGTCCCGGCCGACCCCGCGGCGCCCGACGGGTCCGGCGAGGGCCCGAGCGACGACGGCATGCTCGTCCGGATCCGCGAGGAGACGCGCAAGGTCGCGCTCCACTGCGACGCGGTGCTAGACCAGGAGGAAGTGGTCGTCAAACCCCTCGACGGCCCGCTCTCGGGGACGCCGGGCCTCAGCGGCACGGCCGTCCTCGGGGACGGGGACGTCGTGGCCGTCCTCGACGTGGTGAGCCTATGAGCGGGTCGGCGGACGACGGCGAGACGGCGTTCGAAGGCGTCCTCCGGCAGATCGACGACACGGTGCCGTTCGAGCCGGGGTACTACAACGAGTCGTACCTCGACCGCCGGATCACGGCGCGGATGCGGCGGCGCGACACGGAGTCGCACGCCGAGTACGAGCGGATCCTCCGCGAGGACGCCGACGAGCGGCAGGCGCTGATGGACGCGCTCACGATCAACGTGACGGAGTTCTTCCGAAACCCGGAGATGTGGGACGTGCTCCGGGACGTGCTCCGCGAGCGGACCGCAGACCAGCGGCGCGTCCGCGTCTGGTCCGCGCCCTCGGCGGACGGCCGGGAGCCGTACTCCGTCGCGATGCTGGCCCGGGACGACCCGGAGATCGACGAGTCGCGGATCGAGGTGCTCGGCTCCGACATCAGCGAGGAAGCCCTCGAAAACGCCCGCGAGGGCGTCTACCACACGACGCGCACAACGGACATCGCCGAGGAGCTGGAGCCGCTCTCCGACCCCGACAAGTACGTCGAGCGCGACGAGGACACGTTTCAGGTGCGCCCGGCGGTCAAGCGCCTCGTCGACTTCGAGACGCACGACCTGATCCGCGACGGCGCCCGCGACCCGTTCGACGTGGTGCTGTGCCGGAACCTGCTGATCTACATCGACGTGGACCACAAGGCCGCCCTGTTCGACACGCTGGAGGCGTCGCTGGCGGACGACGGCGTCTTAGTGTTGGGGATGACGGAGAGCGTCCCCCCGGACCGCACCGACCGCTACGAACCGATCGACAAGCGACGACGGGTGTTCGGGAGGCGCTGATGTCGCTGTACCAGCACGCCCGGGACGGGAACGCGGAGCGCCTCCGGGACGCGCTCGGCAGCGACAGCGCGGCCGTCAGGCGGCGGGCGGCGGAGTTCCTCGGCGAAGTCGGCGAGGAGAGCGATCAGGCGACGGTCGACGGGCTGCTCCGCGCGGCGACGACGGACGACGACCCAGAGGTCCGCGGGTCGGCGGTCGACGCGCTCGACGCGATCGGCGAGGAAGCGCTCCAACAGCTCCTTGAGGAGCTCACGGGCGGCGGCGGCGACGCCGAGGCCGAGTGGGTCACCGCGCGGAAGTTCGCCCGCGCGCTGAAGGCCGACCGCCCGGAGCTCCGGATGGCGGCCGCGAACGCGCTCGGGCGGCTCGACGACGCGAGCGGGGTCCAGCCGCTCGTCGGCGCGCTCGACGACGAGGACGCCCGCGTCCGGCTCCGCGCGGCGCAGGCCTGCGGGACCTTCGCGGACGCCCGAGCGGTCCCCGGCCTCCGCGAGCGGCTGGACGACGACGACCCGCGCGTGCGCCGCGCCGCGGCCAACGCGCTGGGGACGATCGGCACCGACGAGGCGCTGTCGCCGCTGTTGGACCTGCTCGACGACGGCGACGAGTCGATCCGCCGGATCGCGGCCGGGGCCCTCGGGAAGGCGAGCACGCCCGAACCGGTCGAGCCGCTCGCGCGGGCGCTCGGCGACGAGAGCGCGGTCGTGCGCAACGCGGCGGTGTACTCGGTGATCGAGCTGCTCTCGAACGTGCCCACCCAACAGAGCCACGCGGTCCGCGACCAGGTGGTCTCGGAGCTGAAGGCGGCCGACGACGCGACCGTCGTCGAGCCGCTCGTCGAGATCCTCACCGACGGCCAGCAGAGCCGCCAGCGGCGGAACGCGGCGTGGATCCTCGGCCGGGTGGCGGACCCGGACGCGTCGACGGCGGTGGAGGCGCTCGCCGACGCGCTCGCGGACGACGACCCGCAGACCGCGCAGTTCGCGGCCACGAGCCTCAAGAGCCTCGGCGGGCCGGTCGTCGAGGACCGTCTGCTCGACAAGCTGAGCCCCGAACACCCGGAGGACGCCCGCGCGAAGGCGGTGTTCGTCCTCGGACAGATCGGCGGACAGGAGACGCTCAACCGCTTGGAAGAGTACGCGGACGACGACAGTCAGGCCGTCAGGAAGCGCGTGTTCTCGGCCGTCTCGAAGCTCCGCGCGGGGGGTCAGTAAATGGCGCAGGACCAGGGCGAGTACAAGATCACCGACACGCAGGCGAAGTTCGCGGTCGCGGTCCGCGAGGGGCGGAAGGTGAGCGACGTCTCGTGGACGCCCGGGCGCGTCCTGCTCTCGAACCGGCGGCTAATCCTGGCCGGCAACGACGGGAAGCGGACGATTCCGCTGTCGAAGCTGGAGCGGCTCGGCGGCCGCCACGACGCGAACCAGTCCGTCGCGCGCGTCTCCAACTACGTGAGCTTCGACTTAGGCGATCAGGTCATGCTCGTCGCCGCCTCCGACCACGAGTCGTTCGAGCGCGACGTCTACCGCGCCCTGCTCGACCAGAAGACCGTGATGGCGAAACACCCCGCGATCGAGGGGGGCGTCGTCCAGGACACCGAGTGGGAGCAGGCCCGCGTGAAGATCGACGAGAACGGGCTCAACGCGGCCTTGGAGCGCGGCGCGTTCGTGAAGTTCGACCTCGACGATATCAGCGGGCTCGACGCCGCGAAGCGCACGGTGAACGGCGAGAAAAAGCCCGTCATCGAGGTGTCGCACACGGACGACGAGGGGACGAGCATCGAGACGCACGTCGCTGGCGACCCGAGCCGGATGCGGTTCGTCGAGTCGTGGCTCCGGAAGGGCGAGGAGCGGTCGTCGACGAACGTCGACCTCTCTAGCCGCGACCGCGAGGTGCTGATGGCGCTGTACTCCGGCGTCTCGCCGTTCGAGATCCCCTCGTTCCTCGGGATGGACGTCGACGACGTCGAGGAGACGTTTGAGCGGCTGGTCGAGCTCGAAGTGGTCGAGGAGGTCCGGATCCGCCGCGAGGTGGCGCTCAACTCCCGCGGCCGCAACATCGCCAGCGAGGCGATGAACGAGCAGTGAGGCGCGGTCTCCGCTTCTCGACCGCGCGGTGTCGCCGCGTCGAATCACAGTTAAGTCGGTGCCGCGTCGAGTCCGCCCATGAGCTACGAGGCGGTCCTCTTCGACCTCGACAACACGCTGTACCCGTACGCCCCCTGTAACGAGGCGGGCAAGCGGGCCGCGCTCGACGCCCTCCGCGAGCGCGGGTACGAGCTCGACCGCGCGGCGTTCGACGACCTCTACGCGACCGGTCGACGGGAGGCGAAACGCGAGACGCGAACCACCGCCGCCTGCCACGACCGGCACGTCTACTTCAAGCGCGGGCTGTACCGTCGCTCCGGCGAGCCGGACGTCGCGGCCGCGCTGGCGGCCGGCGACGCCTACTGGGACGGATTCCTCGCGGAGATGTCGCCCTGCGACGGCGTCGAACCGGCCTTCGACGCGCTCGACGCGGCCGGGATCGACGTCGCGGTCGTGACCAACCTCACGACGCGGATCCAGGTGCGCAAGCTCACGGCGCTCGGGGTCGACGACCGGATCGACTTGCTCGTCACCTCCGAGGAGGTCGGCCGCGAGAAGCCGAGCGCGCTCCCGTTCACGACCGCGCTCGCCGAGCTGGACCGCCGGCCGAGCGAGGCGCTGGCGGTCGGCGACAACCCCGAGACGGACGTCGCCGGCGCGAACGCGGTCGGTCTCGACACCGCCCTCTTCGTCGCCGACGGCGACGCGCCCGCCGAGGCGGACCTCTCGGCGCGGCAGCGCCCCGACCGTCGGCTCGACGCGCTCACCGACTTGACGGAGGTGGCGGCGTGACCCGCGATGACGCCGTGGGAGACCCCGAGCCGGGAGCGAACCCCGACCTCCTGCGCGAGGCGCGCGACGCGGTCGTCGAGTACGCGCCGGCGCTCGCCGATCTGACGCCCGGCCGGACCGGAAACCTGAGCGTCCGCGACGGCGACGCGGTGGCGGTCACGCCCACCGGCGTCCCCTACGACTCCTTCGACGCGGGGGACGTGCCCGTGGTGTCGCTGGACGGTGAGCGGCTCGCCGGGCGCATGGCGCCGTCGAGCGAAGTGCCGATGCACACGGGCATCTACGGGCACGACCGGCCGGGCGCGATCGTCCACACCCACTCGCCGTGGGCGACGACGATGGCGACGCTCGGCCGGAAGCTCCCGCCGGTCCACTACATGATCGCCGCGGTCGGCCGTGAGGTGCCGCTGGCCGACTACGCGCCGTACGGGACCGAGGAGCTGGCCGCGAACGTCGTCGCCGCGATGGCCGAGGCGGACTCCGACGCCGCAATCTTAGCGAACCACGGGCTCGTCGTCACCGGCCCAGACGTGGAGACGGCGGTCGAGAACACCCGCCACGTCGAGGACATCTGCCGGCTCTACCTGCGCGCGTCCGCGGTCGGCGAGCCGCACGTCCTCACCGACGAGCAGATGGCGACCGTCGAGGAGCGGTTCGAGAGCTACGGCCAGCAGCCGGACGCGGAGTAGGGGCGGCGGCGCCGGCAGTCGGCCGGTTTTATAAATACACGGGCGGCTACCGGATCGGTATGACAGACACGGAGCCGGCGCCGGCGGTCCGCGAGACCGCCGAGTCGATCGCGACGATGGAGATCCGCGGCGCGGCGACCATCGCCTCCGCGGCCGCCGAGGCCCTCGCCGAGCAGGCGGAGGCGGCGGCCGCGGCGGACGCGACCGCGAGCGACCCCGCGGCGTTCCGCGCGTCGATGCGCGCCGCGGCCCGCACGCTCCGCGAGACGCGCCCGACCGCGGTGTCGCTGCCCAACGCGCTCCGATACGTCCTCCAGCGGATGGAGGGCGACTCGGTCGACCGACTCCGCCTGAGCGTCGCCGACGCGAGCGAGGCGTTCGTCCGCCAGCTCGACCGCGCGCAGGAGGACCTCGGGCGGGTCGGCGCGAACCGCCTCGCCGACGGCGACACGGTGATGACCCACTGCCACTCCACCGACGCGCTCGCGTGCATCGAGGCGGCCGTCGAGCAGGGGAAGTCGATCTCGGCGGTCGTCAAGGAGACGCGCCCGCGCCAGCAGGGCCACATCACCGCCGAACAGCTCCGCGACGCGGGCGTCCCCGTCACGCTCATCGTCGACTCCGCGGCGCGGCGGTACCTCGACGAGGTCGACCACGTCGTCGTCGGCGCGGACTCGATCGCCGCCGACGGCGGCGTCATCAACAAGATCGGCACCTCGGGGCTCGCGGTCAACGCCCGCGAGCGCGGCGTCCCGATCATGACCGCGGCACAGACGATCAAGCTCCACCCGGAGACGCTGACGGGCCACACCGTCGAGATCGAGATGCGGGACGAGAGCGAGGTCATCGACGCCGAGACCCGCGGGGAGATCGGTGAGATCGCGGTCGAGAACCCAGCGTTCGACGTGACGCCGCCGCGGTACATGGACGCGATCGTCACCGAGCAGGGGCAGTTCCCGCCCGAGAGCATCGTGACGCTGATGCGGGAGCTGTTCGGCGAGGGCGCGGCCGAGCCGTGGGCGGAACCATGAGTGGACGCGACGGCGCGGGCGACGACGACATCGCGTCCGAACCTGGCGACGGCGAGGGCGTCGACGACTGGGACGAGACGGTCGCGGCGTGGGGCCGCGAGGTCGACGAGTGGGAGGGCGAAGGTTCCGAGGATCGAGGGGACGGCGACGGCGGCACCGCGACCGACGGGGCAGCCGACGACGGCGCGGGGAACGACGGCGCGGGGAACGAGGCCGCCGACGGCGGTGCGCCCCCCGCCGGCGACGGGGTCGACCCGTCGGTCGACCGCGACCCCGACCTGAACCCCGACGACGCCGACCGCGTCCCGAAGGTCGTCTCGGCGGGCCACATCAACTGGGACGTGACGATCCACGTCGACCGCCTCCCCGAGCCCGACGGCGAGACGCGGATCGACCGGCTCGAACAGTCCGGCGGCGGCAGCGCCGCGAACGTCGCGGTCGGGCTCGTCGACCTCGGCGGCCAGTCGGTCGTCTACGGCAGCGTCGGCGGTGACGAGTCGGGCGCGCTGGCGCTGCGCGAGCTCGCCAGCGCCGGCGTCGATCCCGGCCAGGTACTCGTCGACGCCGCCGAGCCGACCTCGGTGAAGTACGTCATCGTCGACGGCGGCGGCGAGCTGCTCATGCTCGCGAACGACGGCGCGAACGAGTCGTTCTCCGCGGCCGGGCTCGACCGCGACACGCTCGCAGCCGCCGACCACCTCCACCTCACCGGCCAGCAGCCCGAGACCGCCGCGGCGCTCGCGACCGCGGCCGCCGAGGCGGGTGCGACCCGGAGCTTCGACCCCGGGCGCCGCGTCGCGGACCGGGAGTTCGACGCCGCGCTCCACGCGAGCGACGTGCTCTTCGTGAACGACCGGGAGGCCGACGCGCTCGCGGCGGCCACGGACGTCGATCCGTGGGAGCCGGAGGACCGCGTCGTCGCGATCAAGCTCGGCGACGAAGGCGCGACGGTGCGGACGCCGCACGGCAGCGTCTCGCACCCCGGGTTCGACGTCGACCCGGTCGACACGACCGGCGCCGGCGACGCCTTCGCGGCCGGGTTCCTCGCGGCCGCGCTGCGGGAGCCGGAGATCACCGGCGACGGGTTCTCGCACGACCCGCGCGACTACCAGGTCCCGATCCTGGTCGGCAACGCCTGCGGCGCGGTCGCGACCGAGTCGGTGACCGCGCGCACGGACCTCTCGTGGGACCGCGTGCGGGACCGGATGGGCGAGTCGCCCGAGACGGACCTCCTCATCGAGGTCCGCGGCTGAGACGCCGCGGTTTGACGCCGGGCCGCCGCGTCAGTCCTCGTAGTCGAACGCGACGGCGAGGTCGTCGGCGCCGAAGAAGACGAACCGATAGCGGCCGGGAACGAGGTCCGGACAGACCCGGAACGCGTCCGCCTGCGGCCCGTCCCCGACGAGCCCGGACTCGCTCATCTCGAACTCCCACGTCAGCGTCCCCCCGGGCGGGACGCCGATCGCCACGTCGTCGTAGCCGACGGCGGGGTCGCCCTCCGTCGCGCGGAGCTCGGTCCAGCCCGCCTCGGTCAGGATCTCCAGGTTGTACTGCCCGCGACTACCGACGTACGCCGTGCGACCGGAGACGTTCGTCAGTTCGATCCGGAACGCAGTCCCGCGGCCGATCGCGAGCGGATCGGACCCGGGGGCGTCGTCGCCGGGGATCACAACGCGGAGCGCGAGCGGGCCGTCGCCGCCGGCGCCGGTGCCGACCCCGCCCGCGCCGCCCCAGTTGACGCCGCCCTCGTAGAGCTGTGGGTGACGCTCGGCCCCCTCCGCGTCGCAGTCGAACGAGGCGGGGACGTTCGACGGCCCGTGGTCGGGTCGGATCTCCCCGGCGAGCCCCTCCGGGTCGCGGATTCCGTCGGCGTCGCGCACCGTCCCGGTCTCGCCCCAGCCGTCGGTGACCGAGAGCCGCGCTGCCCGGGGGAGGGGATCGCTCGTGACCCGGAGCAGCGCGGCCGAGTAGGTGATCGCCTCGCCGCAGGTGACATCGTCGCCCCCCGGCCCCTGAACCGTCGCGTTCGCGACGAGGGTCCCGTCCTCGACCGCGACCCCGCCGAACGCGATCTCGTCGTGACAGGTGTCCGGCCCGACGGACTCGACGTAGCAGAGCCTCGACGCCGCGAAGTCGGTCTCCTCGACGAACGCGCGGACCCGTTCGGGCGCGTCGTCGAACAGCCCCGCGCCCTCGCCGTGCTCCTCGGTGATCAGCGCGCAGAACCCGCGTCGCTCGTTCCGGTTCCACGCCGGCCCGGAGAGGGCCGCGCCGACCTGCTGAACCGCCGTCGTCACCCCGTCGCCGCCGTCCCCGCCGTCGCTCGCGTTACCGTCGCCGTCGCGTCCGTCGCCGCCGTCCGTTCCGTTTCCGCCCGGGATCGGGTCGCCCGCCTCGGTACACCCCGCGAGCGCGGCGGCGCCTCCGACGGCGACGCCGTGGAGGGCCGCTCGCCGCGTGAGACCAGTCATACCTCGCGGTACGCTGTCGATACGTAAGTCCCTCCTGTAGACGCAAACGCGCGTCTAACCAACCGGTCCGCGGCCGGTCCGGGAGCGCGGGACGCGTTCCGGCCGGCCTACGCCGGCGGTGCGAACAGCGCCTCGACCCCCTCGGCGTCGAGGTCGGCGGCGAGGCCGAGCGCGAGCGCGACGCGCGCCTTCGGGGCCGGGAGGTCGCCGGCGAACGTGACGCCGTGGTCGGCGAGCGTGACGGCGCCGCCGGCGGTCCCGTACACCGGCTCCGTCGGCCCGGCGGGCGGGCGCCCGGCCACGACGACCGGCACGGACTCGACCGCTTCGCCGATCGCCTCTCCGAGCGCCCCGGTGACGTTCCCGAGACCGGTCCCCTCGACGACGATCCCGCCGACCCCCGCGTCGAGCGCGCGTTCGAGCGCGCCCGCACCGACGCCGGTGCCCGAGTGGATCACCGGGACCTCAGGCACGCCCTCAGCACCCTCGACGGCGTCTGCGAGGGGATCGACCGAGACGCCGCGCTCGGGGGTGCGGACGACGCGCGAGGCGGCGCGGGTGAACGTCGCGACCGGACCCGCGCCCGGCGAAGTCATCGTCGACAGCGCGTTGCTGTGGCCCTTCACGACGTCGCGGGCGGCGTGGAGCTCGTCGTCGAACGCGACGTGGACGCCGCGCGAGAACCGGCTGTCCGCGGCCGCCCGAACCGCGAGCGCGAGGTTCGCCGGTACGTCGCTGGAGGGCTCGTCGAGCCGCCGCTGCGCGCCGGTGACGACGACCGGCGCGTCGAGGTCCGTGAGGAGGTCCAGCGCGAACGCGGTGTCCGCCAGGGTGTCCGTCCCGTGGGTGACGACGACGCCGTCAGCAGCCTCGTCCGCGCTCACGCCCGTCCGGTCCGGGCCTTCGCCCACCGCCTCGCGCGCCGCCGCCGCGGTCGCGAGCACGTCGCGCCACCGGACGTCGAACCCCGGCCGCGAGCAGACCTCTCTGGCCGTCACCCGCGCGTGGTCGCTCACGGCCGGCACCGCCGCCACGAGGTCGTCGCCGGTCTTCTCCGGCGCCGCACCGTCCTCGCCCGGTTCCGAGGCGATAGTGCCGCCGCAGGCCACCACCGCCACGCCCGGGCGACCGCCGTCGGTTCGCGCCGCGGGTCGCTCTCGGTCGCTTCCGGTGCCGCCGCGCCGGCCGTTCGAGTCGCCGCGCCGGTCGCGGTGATCGGTCTCGGTCATACCGGTCCTCGCTCCCCGACGGACAAAGCGATTGGTACCGCGGCAGGCGCTCGGCTCGGCGCGCGCCGGACCGCGACCGGGGTCGACTACCGGCGGCTCGCGGCGGTCGGACTGCTCCGCGGGCCCAGACGCTCCGAAACCCTCGGTTCGGCACAGATCTCGAAACAAAGGATTAGCGGAGCCGATAAACAGTTAAAATATCTCTGAGCGGGTTTTAAAACGTCCAAACCGACCGAGAAACGTGGTGAAATTCGTCGAACCCTCGTCGGGCTATATGTGGTCCCCCTTCCTACGGAGAGGTGTCCATGTCAACCCCCGCTCCCACGCAGATCGCCTCCGGCGAACGGCTCGCCGGGCTGATGACCGGCACCGTGAAAGCCGCCGCCTTCTGGGCGGCCATCGCCATCCCGGCCGCGTACCCCGCCCTCCTGTACGCGGGCCTCGACGGCGTCACCGGTGTAGAGG
>NZ_NEWJ01000015.1:23989-48314 GCF_002135045.1 Halorubrum sp. SD683 | reverse complement strand
CGGCGCACCCTGATTACGGACGCCGTCGGGGTCCTCGGCGGGCTGCCGCACGGGGCGGTGCGCTCGTTCCGCGCCGCCATCGACGCGGTCCGGGCCGCCGACTGCGCGCTGCTCGTCGTGGACGCGAGCGACGACCCCGCGGCCCTCCGTCGGAAGCTCAGCGCGTCGCTGTCGGCGATCGAAGCGACCGACGGCCCGGTCGTCCCCGTCCTGTCGAAGGTCGACGAGGTCGATGCCGACGGGCTCGCGTCCGCCGTCGAGGCGTACGAAACCGTCGTCGCCGAACTCGGCCCGCGGGACGCGCCCGTCGCCGACGCGCTCCGGTCGCCGGTTCCGGTGAGCGTCCGGGACGAGTCGGGGCTCGGCGACCTCGCGGACGCGGTGGCGGACGCGCTGCCGACGGCGACGGCGACCGTCGAGGTCCAGAACGGCGGGGACGCGCAGGCCGCGCTCTCGTGGGCGTACGACCGAGCGGTGGTCGCGGGCGTCGAGTACGGCGGCGAGACGATGGCCGTCGACCTGGCGGGACGGCCCGACGTCGTCGCCGAGGCAGAGCGGCGGCTGCGCGGCGCGGGTTCGCCCCCGTGAGCGCTCCCGACACCGACCCGGGAGCGCCGTGACCGGCGTCCGTCAAGACCACCCTTAAGCCCGACCGCCCCCGACCTCCGGGCATGCGACCACGGGATCTCTCCGATCACTCGCCGTACGTGCCCGGGCGGGGCGTCGAGGAGGTCGCCCGCGAGCGCGGGATCGACCCCGACGACCTCATCAAGCTCTCCTCGAACGAGAACCCGCACGGCCCGAGCCCGGCGGCCGTCGAGGCCATTCGCGACCACGCCGACCGCGTGAACCAGTACCCGAAGTCCTCGCACACGGACCTCACCGCGAAGATCGCCGAGAAGTGGGGCGTCGACGACGAGCAGGTGTGGGTCTCGCCCGGCGCCGACGGCTCGATCGACTACCTCTCTCGGGCCGCGCTGGAGCCGGGCGACGAGGTGTTGGTGCCGAGCCCCGGCTTCGCGTACTACGCGATGTCCTCGCGGTACCACCACGGCGAGGTGACCGAGTACGAGCTCTCGACCGCCGACGGCTTCGCACAGGACGCGGAGACGGTGCTGTCCGCCTACGGGGGCGAGCGCATCGTCTACGTCACCTCGCCGCACAACCCCTCTGGCTCGACGATGCCGCTCGACGAGGTCGAGGCGATCGCCGACGCGACCGCGCCGGAGACGCTGGTCGTCGTCGACGAGGCGTACGGGGAGTTCTCGGACGTCGACAGCGCGATCCCGCTCGCCGACGAGCGCGACGACGTGGCGGTCCTGCGCACCTTCTCGAAGGCGTACGGGCTCGCCGGGCTCCGGATCGGGTACAGCGTC
Source organism: Halorubrum sp. SD683 (assembly GCF_002135045.1). Taxonomy (NCBI): domain Archaea; kingdom Methanobacteriati; phylum Methanobacteriota; class Halobacteria; order Halobacteriales; family Haloferacaceae; genus Halorubrum; species Halorubrum sp. SD683. The sequence continues at coordinate 46,938 of NZ_NEWJ01000015.1, read as the reverse complement.
GTCCCCGAGCCGTGGGGCGAGGCGTACGCCCGCGTCAACACGCCGTTCGCGGCCAACGAGCTGGCGTGCCGGGCCGCCCTCGCCGCGCTCGACGACGAGGACCACGTCGAGCAGTCGATCGAGTCCGCCCGCTGGGCCCGCGAGTACATCGCGGACGAGCTTGACGCGCCCACCGTCGACTCCGCGGGGAACTTCGTCCTCGCCGCGGTGGGCGACGGCGAGCGCGTCGCGGAGGCGGCTCAAGAGCGCGGCGTGATCATCCGCGACTGTACCTCGTTCGGGCTCCCCGAGCACGTCCGTATCTCGACGGGGACCCGCGAGGAGACCCGCGAGGCGGTCGAACTGCTCAACGAGACGCTGGCCGACCTCGACCTCGGTGTTCGGGCGTGACGGCGGGGGCCGACGACGCCGACGCCAGCCCTGACCGCGACCGCGCCGACCGCGTCGCCGTCACGGGCACGCCCGGAACCGGGAAGACGACCGCGACGGCGCTGCTCGAAGGGGAGTACGACGTGATCCACCTCAACGACCGGATCAAGTCCGACGACGACCTCTGGACCGAGCGCGACGACGAGCGCGACACGCTCGTCGCCGACCTCGACGCGGTCCGCGAGGACCTCGGCGGCTGGTCCGGGGTCCTCGACTCGCACCTCGCGCACCGGTTCGCTGTCGACCGCGTCGTCGTGTTGCGCTGTCACCCCGAAACGGTCGAGTCCCGACTCGAGGCGCGCGGCGAGACGGCCGAGACGGCGGCCGAGAACGCCGAGAGCGAGGCGCTCGACGTGATCCTCTCGGAGGCGGTGGCCGAACACGGCGCGGAGAACGTCTACGAGGTGGACGCCACCGACCGCAACCCCGAGGCGGTCGCCGGTGCGATCCGGGCAGCGATCGAGGGGGAGTGCGAGCCGAGCGCCGGCACCGTGGACTTCATCGATTATATATGAGCCGGCCGCGAGCGTCGAGACGGTAGATGACCCTCGACCAGTACCGCTCCGTGGCCGACCGGCTGCTCGGCCCGTGGGTGTCCGCGGCCGACAGGCTCGGCCTCTCGCCCGACCAGGTGAGCGTGATCGCCTTCCTCGTCGCGGTCGGGGCCGCCGCGGCCTTCGCCGCCGGGTCGACGCCGCTGTACGCGGCCGGCGCGCTACTCGTCCTCCTCAACGGCTGGCTCGACCTCGTCGACGGCGCCCTCGCGCGCCACCAGGAGATCGCCTCCGACGGCGGGGACTTCCTCGACCACGTCCTCGACCGCTACGCCGACGTGGCTGTCATCGGCGGGCTCACGGCCGGCGTGGAGGCGTACGCGCTGGGCTTCGCCGCCGTCACGGGCGTCCTCCTCACCTCGTACCTCGGCACGCAGATCCAAGCGGTCGGGATCGGCCGCGAGTACGGCGGCCTCCTCGGCCGGGCCGACCGGCTCGCGCTGATGGGCGTCGTGGGCGTCGTCGCCGCGGTCTACTCGGCGCCGATCGTCGCCGGACTGAACGTCGTCGGCCTGCTGCTCGCGCTGTTCGCCGTCGTCGGTCACCTGACCGCGGTCCAGCGGTTCCTCGGCGCGTGGAGCGACCTGTAGCCGCTCGCGGTTCCCTCCCCCGGTCCGGTCCTGCCCAAGAGCGGCGCCTGAGCAGATGTTCGGATCGGCGGCGGCGATGGGTTCTCAGCCGTTCTCGACCCCCGTGAGCGCAGTTCCGACCCCCGCGCGTGGACGTCGTCGACGGCGTCGCGGACGATCGACTCGTCGACGTCGAACGCCCGGGCGGCGTACGCCACCGACAGCCTGACGGCGAGACACGTCATCCGGACCTCCTCGTCGGCTCGGACGACCGAGGGCGGGGTACCCCGTCTGCCGGTCTGTCTCTCGTCGAACCCGCCGGCGATAGCGTACAGATCGGCGTACAGCCGGGCCGCCTGCGGGAGGTCGGACGACGCGATGCGCCCGTCGGAGCCGTCGAAGTGGTACGCGTCGGGGCGGACACGCTCCTCGCGGACGATCCGATGGCCGTCGTCGTACGTTTCGATGATCGTCTCGGCGGAGTCGCTCACTGGAACCAGCCTCTCCGAACGCCTCGCGAAACGAGGGAACAATTTAAAAGCGTCCGGTCGATACGGGAGGTATGCCCACTTTCGAGCTGAACCTCTCGGACGACGTGTACGCGGAGTTTCAGCAGCTGGCCGATGAGGAGTTCGTTTCCGAGGAGCAGGCCGCCGAGGACCTCATCGCGTCCGGCATCGAGGCGTACAACGTGAGCGTCGTCGACGACGATCCCCGCGACGAGATGCTCGACGGCGCCGAGAACAACATGTTCGACACCGCCGAAGACCCCGGAAGCATCGAAGACGACCGGCTGTAAGAGTCGTCTCGACGCCTGACCCGGCTTCTTCCTAGAAACGCACCACGCCGACAGCGAGCGGCGTCCGGCGGACTACGGCCGCCGCGTGTGAGTCAGAAGCGGGAACTCCGTGCGAACGGTGAGCCGAAGGTCCCCGGCCAGCGGTCGCGCCTCGGCGGGCGCTTCGCTCTCGTCGATCAGGAGGCCGCCGCTCTCGGAGAGTCCGACGAACAGCACGTCGCCGACCGAGAGCCGCTCCGAAAGCCTGCTGCTGGCGCTCCCCCGTTCGTCTCGCAGACGAATACGTGCGTCTCGGGACACGTCGTCGCCGCCCGTCATCTCCACCCGGAACGCGGTGCCGTCGTCGGTGAACGCGACGTCGAACCGGACGCCCTGCTCTCGCGCCGCGTCCGCCCAGTCGGGCTCGTCCACGCTCGTGTCGCCGACCGCGGTTATCGCGGCCGTGACGTCGAACGCGATCGCTTCGCCGCCCTGGAGCTCCGTCTGATCGTACTCCAGCTGGCTCACGAATCCGGACTCGCTGACCGTTATCGACGCGTCGAACTCCCGCATCTCCCCGAAGCTGAGTCGCTCCGAGTAGCCGACCGACTCGTAGACGACCCCCAAGCCGCCCGCGGTCTCGACCAGTTCCGTCGCCGCTCCCCACTCCACCTCGGAGATGTACCGCCTGAACTCGCTCAGCCCGGTCACCTCGTCCGTCGGCGGTGCGCGCTCGTCCACCCTGTAGGCCTGCTCGAACCCGGACTCCATCCTGACGTACGCCACGTCCTCGTCGGCCGGCGACCAGACACGCTCGGTCTCCCCGTTCTCCGTTACCTCACGCGAGACGGCGTTGTCGTCGAACCTGCTCGTCTGCGTCTGGGAGAACTCGTTGTCGTCGAACACGTCGGTGCGCTCCCCCTCGTGCGTCAACGACCCCGCCTCGACCAGGGTCGATTCGTGCGTGCCGAACAGCGTCGCTCCGTCGACACCGTCCTGACGTGCCCCGTCCGGGTAGTCGAAATCGTCCAGTGTCGGCGCCGCGTCTTCGGTGCTTTCCGTCTGATTCTCCGAGCCGTTGTCGTCCCCGTCGTCCCCGTCGGACGCTTCCTCGGACCCGTTCGGCGGCGCCGACTCGTCGGGGGTCGAACCGCTACAGCCCGCAAGTGGAAGAGAGACGGCCGCCGCGCTGGTGAGAACGTATCGCCTGTTCATATGTGGTCTACGGTACCCTCCAGACACGTACGTAAATACGTGCTGACTTGTTTTGTATGTTATATTCTAGCTGGCGTTCAAATCGGGGTTCAGTCGACCGAATCTGTGTGTAGTAACTCTACAACAGGCATGTAACTGACATACCTGCGGCGAGTCAATACCCCAAGCCAAACAGCCGGTTCGCCGACAGCGTGGCCAGCCCGAGCGCCATCACGCAGGCGAGCAGCCCGAACGCGACCGGCCACCCCGCGGCGTCGGAGACGGCGCCGACGACGACGCTGCCGGAGGCCCCCGTGACCATGTACGCCGTCCGGACCAGCCCGAACCCGGCGCCGCGCTCGGCGTCGGAGAGGAGGTCCATGAACCGCGACTGTACCGGCGCGCCCCACGACATCGCGAGGCCGACGAGGCCGACGCCCGCGACCGTGACCGGCAGCCCCAGGTCGAGCGTCGCAGTCGCGACGAGGGCCCCGTACCCGACGACGCCGGCGCTCATGGTCACCATCGCGGTGGCGTCGCGGCCGATCCGGTCGGATATCGACCCGGTGACCGGCTGTGTTCCCCCGTGGACGAGGAAGTACGCCGAGAACAAAAGCGCCGACAGCGCGCTCGATAAGCCGGTCCCGACCTCGAGGAACGTCGGCAGGAAGGATGCGGTCGCCTGCCACGTGAACGCGCCCATCGTCGCCAGCGCCGTCGTGTAGAGGATCTCGGGCCGCGAGAGCAGCTCGGCGAGCGGACCGAACGCGAACCGCTCGCCCATCGGCTGGTCGGGGCGGAGCGGTTCGGTCGGCCGGACCCGCCACGCGAACAGCGCGAACACGGGGACCGCGACGGCAGCGCCGAGGAGGACCCCGGCGCGCCACCCGTACCGCGATCCGACGAGCGCGGCCGCCGGCGGCGCGGCGAGTCCCGCGAGCGGTCCCCCGGCCACGTGGACGCCGATGGCGCGGCCGGTGTCGTCGAACTGCCGCGTGAGGAACGTCGTCGCGACCGAGTAGTGGAGCCCCGCCCCGACGCCGAGAACGGCCGCGAACAGTCCGAACGCGAGCATCGAAGGCGAGGCGGCGAGGAGCACCGACGCGATCGCGGTGGCCCCCACCGCGGTGAGGATGACGCGGCGCTCGCCGTAGCGATCGCCGAGGACGCCGGAGGGGAACTGCGCCAGCGCGTAGGTGAGCCACATGCCGCTGAGCGCGAGCCCGACGGTGCCGTTGGTGACGCCGAACTGCGTCGTGATCTCCGGGACCAGCGGGCTGACGACCAGCCGCGCCACCATGGTGCCGGTGAACGCGAGCGTACAGAGCGCGAGCGCCGTCTGTTCGTACCGCCAGTTCACAGTCGCCGTACCGGACACGGGTCAAAGCGGCTTCCGATCGCGGTCAGACGAACCGGAGCCTCTCCGGCCGGACCGCCCGAGAGCTCACTCGGCCGCGAACCGGATCGGGTAGTCGGTGAGGTTCTCGTAGCCGTCCTCGGTGACGACGACGAGGTCCTCGATCCGGACGCCGCCCACGTCGGGGTCGTAGAGGCCGGGCTCGACGGTGATCACGTGGCCCGGCTCCAGCTCTCCGCCGCCGCTCGCGAGCCGCGGCGACTCGTGGACGTCGAGACCGATGCCGTGCCCCGTCGAGTGGATGAACCCGGTCTCCGTCTCCGGGTCGGTGCGGAAGGTCGGCTCGCCGGCCTCCTCGTACACCTCGCAGGCGGCGGCGTGGACGTCTTCCCCGGTCGCGCCCGGCTCGACCGCGTCGAGCGCGGCGTCGAGGGCGCGCTCGGTGAGTTCGTACCACTCGCGGAGGGTCTCGTTCGGCTCGCCGACGCAGAACGTCCGCGTCATGTCGGCGTTGTACTTCGTCGCCTTCGACCGGGGGAAGATGTCGACGATGATCGCCTCGTCCGCGCGGAGCGGGCCCGAGCCACGGTCGTGGGGGTCCGCGGCCTGCGCGCCGCCGGCGACGATCGTCTCGTCGAGCGCGCAGCCGTGCCGGAGGAGGGTGACCTCGATCTCCTCGGTCACCCGCTCGCTGGTGAGCGGCTCGCCGTCGCGGAGCAGGACGCCCGTCTCCGCGTCGTCGCTCTCGGTCGCCACGTCCGCGCCGGCAATCAGGTCCTCGGCGGCGCGCATCGCCGCCTCGTTCGCCGCCTGGGCCTCGCGGATCGCCTCGATCTCGTCGTCGGTCTTGACCGCCCGGACTTCCCGGAGCCGGTCGTCGGTGTCGACGGTCACCGCCACGCCGCGCTCCCGGAGGGCGTCGGCGGTACCGACCGGGCCGCGGGGCGGCATCGAGACGGACTCGACGCCCTTGTCGCGGACGAACGCGGCGTACATGTCGTTTCGCGCCTCGCGCCCGCCGTACTCGTAGTCGTAGTCGGCGTGGCGCTCGACGCCGTCGGCCGTCGCCTCCTTCTTCGCCCGCCCGTACTCCAGGCCGCCGACGAGGACGTGGACCGCTCCGTCGACGTACAGCGTGAGGAACGGGTCGGGCCCGGTGAACCCGGAGAGGTACAGCTGGTTGGCGTCCTCCTGCGAGGCGTCGATCAGGTAGCCGTCCGTCTCGAGGTCGGCGAGGCGGTCGTCGAGCCGCGGTCGGTTCATACGTGCCCCTGTTCGGGGAGGGGCAAAGCGGTTGTCCTCTCGGAACCGGCGAGACGGTGAGGGGCCTCGACGACCCGCGACAAAGCATATGCCCGCCAAGCCGGAACGACCGGGGCGTGATGTCGACGGACCGACGAACTACCCTCCTCTCGCTCGTACACCTCCCGTCCGGCTGGCTGCCGGTCGCCGTCGCCTGCGGGAGCGCTGCGGCGCTGCTCGGACTGGCGCTCACCTGGATCGGGCTCGCGGTCGCCGGCGTCTCGCCGGGGGAGTCCGAGGTCGCCCGGTGGATGGTCGGCGGCCCGATATCCGCGGTCGAGGGGTCGATCTGGTTCCTCCTCGACGCCCACTGGGTCCGGGTCCGGACGGGACCCAGGCTGTCGAACCACGTCATCTTCGGGCATCCGCTGATACAGGCCGACGCCGCGCTGTGGCCGCTCCGCGCGGTCCCGCTGACCTTCGCTCTCGGCGCTGCGGCCGCCGTCCGATACCTCGGTATCGACGACCTGCTCGCCGGCGCCGTGACCGGCATGGGCGCGACCCTCGGATACCTCCCGACGATGCTCGCGCTGCGGGCGGTCTCTCGGGTGCCGTTGACGCGTCACGCGACCGACGGGACGGTGCCGATCTCCGACGCGGACGGGATACCTGTGACGGAGGCGGCCGGCGTCACCGCCGGTCCGGACTTCGCCGCGACAGTGCTACTGGTGACCGGACTGGGCGTCGTCGTCGGCCATCTCGTCGGTGCGAGCGCGACCTTCGCGACCGGGGACTGACGGCCGGATCGGTCGCCGCGAACGCCGTCCCGTCACCACGAAACGCCTATATACTATATCCCGGGGAGAGTCCGTCTGTTTCGCTCGTGACGTGGTTTCGCAGGAGGCATCTCGAATACCGAATCTTACAGGGTTGTACACTCCGTTTTCGGGCGTGTCTCAGAGGTACCAACCACACAAACATTTAAGTATTTGACTCACTTACCCGAAGGTGAGGAAAACACCGAGATCCGTCTCTCGGTTTCGTTGTTCCCTCCACGTACCAAACCAATGAGCGAGAACCTTCGAACGTACACGACAGAGACGGCCGACGACGAGCGCGAAACCGAGTCGGAGAGCCAAGAGGAGGAACTGCGGTGTCCCGAGTGCGGCGGTCAGCTAGCGACGGACACGGAACACGGCGAGACCGTCTGCGTCGACTGCGGACTGGTCGTCGAAGAGGACGAGATCGACCGCGGGCCGGAGTGGCGCGCGTTCGACTCCAAGGAGAAGGACAACAAGTCCCGCGTCGGTGCCCCGACGACGAACATGATGCACGACAAGGGGCTCTCGACGAACATCGGCTGGCAGGACAAGGACGCTTACGGTAAGTCGCTGTCCAGCCGCCAGCGCGAGAAGATGCAGCGGCTGCGGACGTGGAACGAGCGGTTCCGCACCCGCGACTCCAAGGAGCGCAACCTCAAGCAGGCGCTCGGCGAGATCGACCGCATGGCCAGCGCCCTCGGCCTCCCCGACAACGTCCGCGAGACTGCGAGCGTCATCTACCGCCGCGCGCTCGACGAGGACCTGCTTCCCGGCCGGTCCATCGAGGGCGTCTCGACGGCCTCGCTGTACGCCGCAGCCCGGCAGGCCGGGACGCCGCGGAGCCTCGACGAGATCGCGGGCGTCTCCCGCGTCGAGAAGGACGAGATCGCCCGGACGTACCGCTACGTCGTCCGCGAGCTGAAGCTGGAGATCCAGCCCGCCGACCCCGAGAGCTACGTCCCGCGGTTCGCCTCCGACCTCGGCCTCTCCGACGAGGCCGAGCGCCGCGCCCGCAGCCTGCTCGACACGGCGAAGGAGCAAGGGATCCACTCCGGCAAGTCGCCGGTCGGGCTCGCCGCCGCCGCCGTCTACGCCGCCTCGCTGCTGGTCAACGAGAAGGTGACCCAGAGCGAGGTCAGCGAGGTCGCGAACATCAGCGAGGTCACCATCCGGAACCGGTACCACGAGCTCCTCGAGGCCGAGGACTCCGTCGCGCTGAACTGAGCCGCTTTTCTGCCCGCCGCCGCGTCGGTCGCCCTCCGTCCGGGTCGAAACCGCGAAGGCGACGCGTCGCCACCCGCACGTATGGAGACGACCCGCCACTTCACGGCGACGACGTACATCGTCAACGACGGCGCGACGGCGCTTCACGACCACGAGCGGCTCGGCATCCGGCTGCCGCCCGGCGGCCACGTCGACCGCGACGAGCTCCCGCACGAGGCCGCTCGCCGCGAGGTCCGCGAGGAGACGGGGCTGACGCCGGAGCTGGTCGCCGCCGAGTCGCAGATCACGGGCCCGAACACCCGCGGGCTCCCGGAGCCGGCCCACCTCATGCTCCACGACATCAACGTCCACGAGGACGGGTCGGTGGGCCACCAGCACGTCGATCACCTCTACTACGCCCGCGTCGACTCCCGAGAGATCGCTCCCGACGGCGACGACGAGGTCGACCCGGACCAGTGGCGCTGGTACACCCGGTCTGAACTCGCGGCGAGCGACCTCCCGGAGGACGTCGTCGACCTCGGTCGGGAGGCGATCGCCGCCGTCGACGAGGGGTGAGCGGGACGGGCCGTCGAGAGCGCTCTCGGGGCCGCCGCCGTCCGCCGGTCGGAGCGGCGGAGCGGGGCGTCAGACGGCCGTCTCACGCTCCGGAAGGTATTTGAGTCGGTGTTGGCGACGTAAACGCAAGGATGGACGCACAGCGAAGGGAAGCGATCGCCGAGTGGGACGAGCGCTCGTTTTCCGACGGGCTCGCGGGGCTCGGGCGGATCGTCGACGACGGGTTCTCCGGCGCCGCGACCGACGGGGTCGGGTGGGTGTTCCTCGTCGACGGGCGCGTCGTCGGCGTGGTCGACGCGACGCTCGACGCCTTCGCGGACGCCTCGGGGACCGTCTACCGGGCCCCCGACGACGCGCTCCCGGTGCTCTTCGCGATGCAGGAGCTCGGCGGCGAGCCGCGGGCGAAGTACTACACCAATGACACGCCGCTCAAGGAGGCGGACCGGAAGCTCTCGCAGGGCGGATTCACCGGCTACATCGAGCTGTCGGAGAACGTCCTCTCCGGCGACTACTACGTCGCGTACACCGGCGGCGAGTCGATGGCCGCCGCGTACGTCGGCAACGCGCGCCGGCTGGAGACGGGGGACGACGCCTTCGAACTCGCCGCGGACGAGGTCGGCATCTACACCGTGTACGAGGTCGATCTCGACGTCCGCCCGCTCCCGGACGACGCGGGGACGGCGGACGCTACGGACGACGGGACGACCGACGAGACGGAAGACGCGGGGAGCGACCCCGACTCGAGGGGCGACGACGGGAGGGACACGCCGGGCGGAGCCGATGAAGCTTCCCCCGCGGACGCCGTTGATCCCGCGCCGAACACCGGGCGGGACGACGGCTCGGCGGCCCGGCCCCGAGACGACCCGACGACCGCCGCTCGCGACTCAGATTCGGACGGGCCCGACGCGGCCGAAGCGGGCGGTGAAGCGACGACGGGGGAGGGCGAAGAGTCGCCCGACGCGGTACAGATAGGAGCCGCCGACGCCGCGGAGATGGACGCCACGGAGACGGACGTCGAGGCGGCGGGGGTGACGGACCGCGAGCGCCGGCCACCGACCGAAGCGACCGGAGACGGTGCTTCGCGGGACACCCGGGGAACGCCGGACGCGGGAGACGCATCGAACGCCGAGGGCGCGTCGGGCACCGGGAACGCGTCGAGCGACGAGGACGTCTTCTCGGAGGAGGCCGAGTGGCGGGAGCAGAAGTCCATCCCGGCGCTCGACCCGTCGGAGGCTGGCGACGAACCCCGCGGGGCCGACAAGCGTCCCGACCCGCCGTCGCAGCGTTCTCGTTCGGCGGCCGACCCCGGGCGGGCCGAGCGGAGCGGATCGAACGCGAACGGCGGGTCGCCGTCGCCGCGCTCCACCGAGCGGTCCGCGTCGACGCCGTCGGCGGTCTCGAAGCGCGACGCCCGCGACGCGACGGGCGACGCGAGCCCGGAGCGGCTTCGGAAGCTCGAGGCGGCCCTCGAGGAGACGGAGACGAAGCGCCAGTCGCTGGCCGACGAACGCGACCGGCTAGCGGCCGAGCGCGACGAGATCGCGACCGAACGCGACGAGTTGGTCGACGAGGTCGAGCGGCTCGAGTCCGAGGTCGGCGACCTCCGGGAGGAGCGCGACCGGCTCCGCCGCGAGCTCTCCGAGGCGAAGGACCGGCTCCCGGACGCCGAGCGGACGCTCACCCCCGCGAAGGCGCGCAGCGGAACGAACCTGTTCATCAGGTACGAATCGAAGGAGGGCGCGACGCTGGCGGACGCCCACGACGGGAGCGTCGACCGCGAGGCCCTCCGCGAGAACCTCCGGGTCGAACACCACACCAGCTTCGAGACGGAGGGCCTCGCCGTCGACGGGCGGCCGTTCGAGGAGTTCCTCGGGGACACCATCGAGTACGGCTTCACCCGCTGGCTCGTCGAGGACCTCCCGTTCGAGGTCCGCGGTACCGGGAACGAGGGGACGCTTCGGGACCTCTACGACGCGCTCCCGGACATCGACCGCGCCGAGATCGGCGGGACGGTGTCGGTCGAACTCCGCGAGGGCGGCGAGGAGGTCCGCGAGCAGCGGTCGTTCGACCTCGTGTTGCGCGATCGCATGGGACACCCGCTGTTCGTCGCCGACCTGAACGACAGCCGGGACCCGACGCCCGAGGGGACGCTGGAGTCGCTCGTCGAGAACGGGCGCGACATCGCCGCCTCCAACGAGACGTTCGCCGGGGCGTTCGCGGTGACTGAGAGCTTCTTCGAGCCCGGGGCCTTAGAGACCGCGAGCGATGCGGTCGGCGGCGGCCTGTTCAGCCGGTCCAAGCGGGCGAGCTTCGTGAAGCTCTCGCGCAAGCAGGGGTTCCACCTGTGCCTCGTCGAGGCGCGCGACGGCGGGTTCCACATGACGGTCCCGGACCTGTAGTCGGTCCGACCGCCGCGGCTCGCGAGCGCGGGCTGAGAGAGAAAACGCGGCACCTACGTCGGCGGGCCAAATCGGAATCGCAGTCAGTTCTGGAGTTCCGCGGCGTCGTCGATCCGCATCGACCCCAGCTTATCAACGGTCTCGTCGAGCTTCTCGTCGAGTTCGTCGACGAACTCGTGGGTCCGCTCCGTGGTGATCGCTCCCTGGCTAGACGGCTCGATGAGGTTCTCCTCTTCGAGGACGCGCAGCGAGTATCGGACCTTGTGGTGCGGGTACCCAGTCTCGTTCGACATCTTCACGATGCCGATCGGCTCGTTCTCGATGACCATCCGCAGGACTTGGAGGTGACGTTCCAGCATGTCTACCTCTTTCTCTAGTCGATCTATCATGGCACATGTTAACTTGTCATGCCCCCGTTTAAAAGTTGCTGTCGGCGACCGCGGTCACCCTGTCAGATCGCATCCTTTGACGTGGCAGTAATTAACGTGTTCGATTGCGGCGCAGCGCGCGGCTCGGACGCGGCGCGCCCGATCGCGACGGAGACCGCGAGAGTGAGTACAGGTCCGGAAACTGCGAAGATACACGAACGAGCCTATTTCCTGTGAGCCGTTTATTCAGTGATCCTCATTCGTGGTTATGTCGCAGTCACAGACCGTAATCGGTTTTACCCCCCGCCGGGAACCGGCAGGTCGTATGACACTCACCATCGTCGGCTCCCAACTCGGCGACGAGGGCAAAGGCGCGCTCGTCGACCGGTGGGGAGGGGACGCGGACGTCGTAGTCCGTTATCAGGGCGGCGACAACGCCGGCCACACCGTCGTCGAAGGCGGCGCGGAGTACAAACTCTCGTTGGTTCCCAGCGGCGCGGTCCGGGGGACCGTCGGTATCCTCGGCAACGGCTGCGTCGTCAACCCGAAGACGCTGTTCGCCGAGATCGACAACCTGCGCGAGCAGGGGCTCGACCCCGACGTGCGCGTCGCCCGCCGGGCGCACGTGATCATGCCGTACCACCGCGTGCTGGACGGGATCGAGGAGGAGGTAAAAGCCGACGACGACGCCGGCGACGCGGTCGGCACGACCGGTCGCGGTATCGGCCCCACCTACGAGGATAAGGCCGGCCGCCGCGGGATCCGGGTCGCGGACCTGCTCGACCCCGAGACCCTTCGCGAGAAGCTCGAGTACGCGGTCCCGCAGAAGCGCGCGCTCGTCGAGGACGTGTACGGGCTCGACCTCGACAGCGAGGCGCAACGCGCCTCTGGCAACCGGACGCAGTCCGGCGACGACGACAGCGATGACGACCGCGCGGCCGCCTTCGACGTCGACGCCCTCCACGAGGAGTTCGCCGCGATCGGCGAGCGCCTCGCCGACGAGGGGATGACCGTCAACTGTTCCGACTACCTTCACCGCCGTCACGAGGCGGGCGACGAGATCCTCTTCGAGGGCGCGCAGGGGACGCACATCGACGTCGACCACGGGAACTACCCGTTCGTCACCTCGTCGAACCCGACCGCGGGCGGCGCGGCCGTCGGCTCCGGGCTCGGCGTCACGACGGTCGGCGACGGCGAGGTCGTGGGCATCGTGAAGGCGTACCTCTCGCGCGTCGGCGAGGGGCCGCTCCCGACCGAACTCGACGGCGACGCCGACGAGGAGGCGCTCGCCGACGAGATCCGCGAGAAGGGCGGCGAGTTCGGCACGGTCACCGGCCGCCCACGCCGGATCGGCTGGCTCGACCTGCCGATGCTCCGTCACGCCGCGCGCGTCTCCGGGTTCACCGGGGTCGCGGTCAACCACGTCGACGTGCTCGCCGGGCTCGACGAGCTGAAGGTGTGTACCGGCTACGAGCTCGACGGAGAGACGCTCGACACCGTCCCCACCACGACCGACCGGTGGGAGCGCTGCGAGCCGGTATACGAGACGCTCGACACGTGGGCGCCGTTCGACTCCTCGGCGGTCGCCGAGGCGGGCTACGACGCGCTCCCCGAGGCGGCCCGCGACTACCTGGAGTTCGTCGCCGACGAGATCGACACGCCGGTCTACGCCGTCGGCGTCGGCCCCGACCGCGAGGAGACGGTCGAACTGACGAACCCGTTCGACGAATAGGAACTCGCCCGTCTACCGTCGGATTTCGGGCCTATTCCCGCGGATCTATCGCGTTCAGCGCGGCCATGTCTTCCGCCGTCAGCGACAGGTCCGCGGCCGCGAGGTTGGATTCGAGGTGGTCGACGCTCGACGTGCCCGGGATCGGGAGCGTCACGTCGGAGTGGTCGAGGAGCCACGCGAGCGCGACCTGCCGCGGCGTGGCGTCGCGTCGCGCCGCGACCTCGTCGAGCGCGTCGGCGGACTCGTCGTCGTCGACCGCGTACATCGGGCCCCACGGGATGAAGCCCACGCCGCGGCCCTCGCAAGCGCGCAGCACGGCCTCGTCGTCGCGGTGGCCGACGTTGTACCGGTTCTGGACGGTCGCGATGTCGACGATGTCCGTCGCGGTCTCCAGCTGCTCGACGGTGACGTTGGAGAGCCCGACGTGCGCGATCTGGCCGGCGTCTTTCATCTCCGCGAACGCGTGGACCGACTCCGCGAAGTCGGTGTCCGGGTCCGGGCGGTGGAACTGGTAGAGGTCGATCGTGTCGGTGCCGAGGCGGTCGAGGCTACACAGGACCTGGTTCTTGAGGAAGTCCGGGTCGCCGTGGGGGAGCCAGTCGCCCTCGCGGTTGCGGAGCAGCCCGGCCTTCGAGGCGATCACCACGTCGTCGGGATCGCCGATCGCCTCGCGGATGAGCCGCTCGGAGACGCCCGGGCCGTAGGAGTCCGCGGTGTCGACGAAGTCGACGCCGAGGTCCACTGCCCGCCGGAGCACGTCCCTCGCGTCTTCCTCGTCGGCGGGCCGGCCGATGACGTCCTCGCCGGTGACCCGCATCGCGCCGAAACCGAGTCGGTCGACCGTGAACGCCCCGCCGATGTCGAACGTGTCGCGTCCGCCGCTGGTGTCGGAAGCCATGGTCCGTCCGTCTCGCGCCACGCTGAAAGCGGTAGGGGTGGCGGAAGGGGACGCGACGAACGGGCGCGGCGCGGCGCGCCGCCGCCCGTCTTGCGCCCGTCGCTACTCATAAACCGCCCCCGAGTAATCGTAGGGTATGGACGCCGAGCGCGAGGTACTCGACGTGTTGGCGCGGAACGCCCGCGAGGACATCGACGACATCGCGGCCCAGACGGGCCTCGACGCGGCGGCGGTAGCTGACGCGATCGACGCGCTGGAGGGCGACGGCGTCGTCCACGGCTACCAAGCCGTGGTCGACTGGGACCGCGTCGAGGAGGGGAAGATCCGCGCCGTCGTCGAGATCAACGTGGAACTCGACCGCGAGACGGGGTACGAGCAGGTCGCGGACCGGATCGCGAAGTTCCCCGCCGTCGACGCCTTACACCTGGTCTCGGGCGACTACGACTTCGCCGTCGAGGTGCTCGGCGAGAACATGCAGGACGTCTCCGAGTTCATCTCCGAGCAGGTCGCGCCGATGCCGGCGGTCACCCAGACCGTGACCCACTACATCATGGAGACGTACAAGGACGGCGGGATCCGGTTCGAGGACGGGGACGACGACGACCGCCTCTCCGTGTCGCCATGAGGATCTCGGACCGCGCGCGCACCCTCCCGGAGTCGGGGATCCGGAAGTTCTTCGAACTCGCTGAGGCGCGCGACGACGTGATCTCGCTGGGGGTCGGCGAGCCCGACTTCTCGGCGCCGTGGGCCGCCCGCACCGCCGCGATCGACTCGCTCGAACGCGGGAAAACGTCCTACACCGCGAACCGCGGGATGGCCGCGCTCCGCGAGCGTGTCGCCGCGCACCACGAGCGCTACGACCAGTCGTACGACCCGTCCGAAGAGGTCCTGGTCACCACCGGCGCGAGCGAGGCGGTCGACCTCGCCTTCCGCGCGCTCGTCGACCCCGGCGACACCGTGGCGGTCCACGAGCCGACGTACATCTCCTACGGACCGGGGATCGAACTGGCAGGCGGCGAGCGGCTGACGGTCCCCACGCGCGCCGCGGACGATTTCGCGCTCACCCGGGAGTCGCTGGAGGCCGCGGGCGCGGCCGACGCTGACCTGCTCGTGCTGTGTTACCCGAACAATCCCACGGGCGCGACGATGACCGACGAGCAACTCGCGGAGGTCGCGGCGTTCTGCCGCGACAACGAGCTCCGCGTGGTGGCCGACGAGATATACGCCGCGCTCACGTACGGGGACGACCACGCCTCGATCGCGACCCAGCCGGGGATGCGCGAACGCACGGTCGTCGTCAACGGCTTCTCGAAGGCGTACGCGATGACCGGACTGCGGCTGGGGTACGCGCTGGGGCCGACCGACGCGATCGACGCGATGAACCGGATCCACCAGTACACGATGCTGTCGGCGCCGACGACGCCGCAGTACGCGGCGATCGAGGCGCTCGACCGCTGCGACGACGAAGTGTCGGAGATGGTCGAGGAGTACAACCGCCGCCGGCGGCTGGTCGTCTCCCGGTTCAACGAGCTGGGCCTCGACACCTTCGAGCCGGGCGGCGCCTTCTACGCGTTCCCCGAGTGCGGCGGGGACGACGAGGCGTTCGCCGAGGAGCTGCTGGAGGCGCAGGGCGTCGCCGTCGTCCCGGGGTCGGTCTTCGGCGAGGGCGGAGAAGGGCACCTCCGGGTGTCGTACGCGACCTCGATGCGCGAGCTGAAGGAGGCGACCGACCGGATCGCGGCATTCGTCGAGGAACGCTGAGGCCGCGGTCGCGGCGCGGTCCCCGTCGCGATACGGCCGTCGCGGGGCGCCTGACGCGCTGGTGGCATACTCGCGGCGCGTAAACGAACAACTACTTCCAAATTCATTGCCGTTCGCCAAAGACTATCACGCTCGATCCTGATGTTCGAGCCATGGAGTTCCAGCTAACCGACGAACAGAAGCAGCTGCGCGAGGAGGTACGGAAGTTCGCCGACGAGGAGATCCGACCGGTCGCGACCGAGTACGACGTCGACGAGGCGTACCCCCACGAGGTGATGGACAAGGCCGCCGACATGGGGCTGCTCGCGCCGCACGTCCCGGTCGAGTACGGCGGGATCGGCTACTCCTCGCTGGAGAACGCCATCCTCACCGAGGAGCTGTTCGCGGCCGACCCCGGGATCGGGCTCTGTATCTCGAGCGCCGGGTTCGGCGCCGAGGCGCTGATGGAGTTCGGCACCGAGGAACAGAAGGAGCGTGTCCTCCCCGAAGTGACCGCGGGCGACGCGGTGATGGGGTCGGCCATCTCCGAGCCGCAGGCCGGCTCGGACGTGACGAGCGTGGCGACGCGGGCGGAGAAGGACGGTGACGAGTGGGTCATAAACGGGTCGAAGATGTGGATCACGAACGGCACCGTCGCGGACTACTTCGTCGTCGTCTGCGAGACGGACCCCGATATCGACGACCGCTACTCGGGCTACTCGCAGATCCTCGTCGAGGGCGACCGCGACGGGCTCACCCGCGACAAGATAACCGGGAAGCTCGGCATCCGCGCGAGCGACACCGCGGAGCTCCGCTTCGACGACGTGCGGGTGCCCGAGGAGAACCTGATCGGCCAGCGCGGGATGGGATTCCTCCAGCTCATGCAGTTCTTCGACGAGACGCGGACCGCGGTCGCCGCGCAGGGCGTCGGCATCGCCCGCGGCGCGGCCGAGCGCGCGCTGGAGTACGCCGAGGAGCGCGAGCAGTTCGGCCGCTCCATCTCCGACTTCCAGGCGATCAAACACAAGCTCGCGGAGATGCACACGAACACCGAGGCCGCCCGCTGGCTCACCTACCGCTCCGCGTGGGCGGTCGACAACGAGGCCGGCGACCTGACCGCGCTCGCGTCGATGGCCAAGGAGTTCGCCTCCCGGACCGCGGTCGAGGTCGCCGACGAGGCGGTCCAGATCCACGGCGGCGCCGGCTTCGTCAACGACCACGACGTCGAGCGGCTCTACCGCGACGCGAAGATCACGCAGATCTACGAGGGGACGACCGAGATCCAGAAGAACATCGTCGCCCGCGAACTGCTCGACGACGGGATGTGAGGGCGGCGACGGACCGCCGGTCGCCCGCGACCGACATCTAAAACCCCCGGTAGGCCTATATCGTCGGTATGAACGAGGAGGAGGCCCTCGGAGAGGGTAACGACGCGCGCTTCGAGGGCGACGACAGGGCGGACCCGGAAGAGCGCCTCAAGCGACAGCGCGACGATCTACAGCTGCTGAACCAGGTGATGCGCCACGACATCCGCAACGACCTCCAGCTCGTCGGGGCGTACGCCGAACTGCTCGACGACCACGTCGACGAGGAGGGGCGGGAGTACCTCGACGTGATCAAGCGGAACACGCAGAGCGCCGTCTCGCTCACCACGACGGTCCGCGACCTCGCCGAAGTGATGCTCCGCGAGGACGCCGAGCCGAGCCGCGTCGCGCTCGACCGGGTCCTCTCACAGCAGGTCGAGGAGGTGCGGTCCGCGTACTCAGAGGCCGTCTTCACGGTGGAGGGCTCGTACCCGGAGGTCGAGGTCGTCGGCGACGAGATGTTGAGCTCGGTGTTCCGGAACCTCCTGCGGAACGCGGTCCAGCACAACGACGAGACCCCGCCGAAGGTGACGGTGTCGGCGACCGTCGACGAGGGCGAGGGCGTCGCCGAGGTCCGCGTCGCCGACAACGGGCCGGGGATCCCCGAAGGCCAGCGCGACGAGATATTCGGGAAGGGGGAGAAGGGCCTCGACAGCCCGGGCGCGGGGATCGGGCTGTACCTCGTCCGCTCGCTCGTCGAGATTTACGGCGGGGGCGTGTGGGTCGAGGACAACGAGCCGAGGGGCGCTGTCTTCGTCGTCAGGCTTCCGCTCTGCCCGGAGTGACCCCGCGACGCGCCGTGTCGCGGCGGCTCACTCGTCGTCGTACTCCATCGCGACCGAGTTGATGCAGAACCGCTTCCCCGTGGGCTCCGGGCCGTCGTCGAACACGTGCCCGAGGTGCGAGTCGCAGTTCGCGCACCGGACCTCGGTGCGGCGCATCCCGTGGCTGGTGTCCACCGTCGTCGTCACCGACTCCTCCTCGGCGGCGTAGAAGGCGGGCCAGCCGCAGCCGGACTCGTACTTCGTCTCGGCCTCGAACAGGACCGTGCCGCAGGCGCGACACTTGTACTCCCCGTCGTCGGGGTGGTGGTCGACGTACTCGCCGGAGAACTTCGCCTCCGTGCCGCTCTCGCGCAGCACGCGGTACTCCTCGTCGGAGAGTCGCTCGCGCCACTCGTCGTCGGTCAGCTCCGCCGGGTCGCGCTCGTCTGTCTCGCTCATACCCCCGATACGCGCCCCACGGGCAAGGGGGTTGCGACGGGCGAGCCGCGGAGAAGTTGCGGCCCGCGGCCCCAAACGGTATCCACCCGGCGGTCCGATTCGCGCCCATGGCACGCGAAGTCACGCACGAAGAGCGGGGGCCGACGATACTGGACGACGACGACAAGGGGGACGACGGCCTGATCTACGTCTGTCGGTGCGGGCTCTCCGACTCGCAACCGCTCTGTGACGGCTCGCATAGGACCACGGCCGACGAGGAAGACGGCGTCGTGTACAAGTACGAGGACGACGACGCCGACGGCGAGCGCCGCGAGGTCGACGAGATCGCGTTCGAAGATGCGTAGCGGCGGGCCGCCGAGCGCGACGGCGCCGGCGGTCAGATCACGCCCATCTCCCCGAGCCGCTCGGGGAGGTAGGTGTCGGTGACGAAGTCGAGCCCGCGGCTCGCGAGGGACTGCTGTTCGGACTTCTTGCCGATGTCGAGCTGGAGCTCGATCTGCTCTTCCCAGTAGTCCGTCTGGAACCGCGGGTCCTCCAGCTCGGATTCGAGGGCGTTGATGTCCGAGTCGGATAGCGGGTCGGAGGGGAGGTCATACTCGACGATGTCCTCGGGCTGGATCCCGATGAACCGCGCCTCGGGCGTCGCGAGGTACTTCGAGAGATGTGCGGACTTGATCGAGCCGTACGCGACGGAGCCGTAGATCCGGTAGGACCACGGGTCGCCGTCGGTGAACACCACGACCGGGAGGTCCAGCTCGTCGCGGAAGCGCTTCGTGAGCCGGCGGGTGGCGCGGGCGGGCTGGCCGCCGAGGTGGACCACGAGGGCGTCGTGGGCCTCGTCGAACCCGTTCTCGACCAACCGGTCACGCATCCCGCCGGTCTCGACGCAGAGGACGAACTCGGCGTCGTTGTCGAGGAACTCGATGGTGTCCGGGTTGTTCGGGATCTGGTAGCCGCCCTGCCCCACGTCGAGCTGACAGTGGATCTCGCGTTCACCGCGGTTGGTCTGCTCGCGGAGGAGCAGCGGCCCCATCACCTTCGCGCCCGACTCCTCCGGGCGCATGTGGAAGTCCTCGCGGGTGACGCCCGTGACGATCTCTAAGTCCTCCACGAGGTCGTTCGACTCGTCCTGGGAGTTGAACTGCGCCTCGTCGTTGTCCCACGACTCCGACAGGTAGTACAGCTCACGCAGCGTCGACGAGCGATCGTCGTCGAGCTGGTTCGCGAGGAACTCGATCGTGTAGGCGGCTTTCAGCAGCTTGCGCGCGCCCCGCACCGAGTTCGCGCTTCGCGTCGAGGTGCGGTCGCCGTAGGTCCAGACGCCGCTCTCCTCGTCGTACTCGATGTTGCTCTTCGTCCGCGTGGGGAGCGTCATCTCCGGAATCGACCCCGCCGCGAACTGGTCGTAGAAGTCGGCGGCCAGGTCGATCAGCTCGTCTCGTGCGTCGCTTTCGGTCGTCATTAGTCGTTCACCGTGAGTTTCTCGGTCTCCACGCCGCCGACGCTGACCTCGAACTCGGGGTCGCCGTCGACCGCGTACGTCAGTTCTCGCTCGTCGCCCGAGGGGACCTCGGGCTTCCACTGGACGAACCACTCGCCGTCCATATCCACCACCGTTCCGTCGGAGAGGTCGGTCGGCTCCGCCGAGACGATGTCGGTGATCTCCAGCTCCTCGTTCACGTCCGAGTGGTTCTCGACGGTGAGCGTCACCGCCTCGCCGTTCACCTCGCGCTCGACGCTGACGTTGTTCATGATCCGCGCCAGGGCCCCGTCGATGTCGGGGCGCGGCCGGCCGGTGACCTCCGAGACCTTGTCGGCCATCTCCGGGAGGATGCGACCGAGCACGTCCTGTTTCTCCCGGCGCTGCTGCATCGAGCGCCGCTTACTGAGGAACGACTTCAGTTCGCGGGCGGCCTCCCGGACCGCGAGCTCGATCTCGTCTTCGATCTCGGGGACGTTCGCGAGCGCGTCCTTCGACTCGCTCGTGAACGGGACGTTCGTGGAGGCGACGTGGATGCTGATGACGGCCGGCCCGTTCGGCATCCCCGACCCCCCGGGCTGGTCTAACCCGTAGTTGCGCCATCCGATCTGTTTTATCACGTCCGTCGTCGCGCAGGCGCCCCGCTGGTAGACGAGCGGGACGCGGTTGGCGAACCGGAGCAGCTCGACCGACCCCTCGGCGGGAATCTCGCCGCCGTACGCGATCCCGGCCTCGACGATGAACGGGTCGCCGCCGTGGACCTCGGCGTCGCGGGTCGCCGCCGCGTAGAAGTCGGCGTCGTACTCCTTCCGTAGCCCGGCCTCGACCAGCTCCGCCGTGATCGGCGCGAGACACCCGGTCGGCGGCGCGAGGATGTCCGTCGTCCGCATCGCCTCTAGGAGGTCGGCCGCGGCGTCGCGGTCGCCCGCGATCGACTTCACCTTCGGCGGGTCGTCTGGCACGGTCCGCGCCCGCGACCAGAACGCCTCGACGACGTTCTCGCGCGCGGTCTCGCCGAAGGTCGCGTCGTGCTGCTCGGCGACGAACGACGCCGCGTCCGCGACGAGGCGTTCGAGGTCGTCGCGGGTGGTCCGGAACGCGTCGCCGTCGAGGTTCTCGAACCGGCGCGCGAGCGCCTCGGCCATCGCCTGAACCGCGGCGTCGTCCTTCCGCGTCGACGTGGCCTCGTCGACCAGCGCGTACACGTCGGGGACGAGCGGGGACTCCTCGGGGTCGTCGGCCCCGCCGTCGCCGCTCGACGCCGCGGCCTCCTCGTCCGCGCCGCCGCGGCCGGTGACCGCCCGCCACCCGGCGTCGACCGCGTTCTCGCGGACGGTCCCGCCGAACGTCTTTCCGGTGTCGTCCTCGACCGTCTCCGCGACGTTGTCGACGATGTCGGCGAGCTCGGACCGGGTGATCCGGTCGTTGTTCCCGACCGTCTCGGCGACGCCCGCTGCGAAGGCGGTCGTCGCTTCCGCGCCCTTGTTGGCGACGGCCTCGGAGACCGCGCTCGCGATATCGCGGTCGTCGTGCGCTCGGGGCGGCGACCACGACAGCTCGCGGCCGTAGTACACGTCCCGGAAGTTGTCGATCACGCTGTCGGCGGTCTTCTTGCCGACCCGTGTGAACTCCTCTTGGAGGAACCCGGAGACCGAGTACGACTCGGTCGCCTCCAGCATCTTGATCAGCGTGCCGAGCTCGACGCCGTGGGGATGCGGACGGATCTCCTCCGTCTCCGCCGGCAGCTCGTCGGTGGCGCGCTCGAACTTCATCGGCTCGTCGAGCCCCGGCTCGCGCAGTTCGAGCCGTGCGTGGGGGTTGACGACCGCGGTGTGTTTCACGTAGTCGTGGAGCTGCTGGCGGGCGCGCATGTTCGCCTCCATCTCCAGCTCGATCCGGGTTCCGTGGGGGCGGTCCCACGTCGTCTCCTCGTCGGCCTGGATCTCCGGCTCGTTCGTGTCCGTATCGATGATGAGCTCGAAGTACTGCGCCCGCGATTGGCCCTTCGGCCGCGAAGTGATCTTCGCCGGCTGGCCCGAGGTCAGCTGCGAGTACAGGACAGCCGCCGAGATCCCGATCCCCTGCTGCCCGCGGGACTGCTCGCGGGCGTGGAACCGGCTACCGTACAGGAGCTTTCCGAACACCTTCGGAAGCTGTTCTTTCGTGATCCCAGGCCCGTTGTCCTCGATGACGAGCCGGTAGTAGTCGCCCACCTCCTCGATCTCGATGTAGATGTCGGGGAGGACGCCGGCCTCCTCGGTCGCGTCGAGGGCGTTGTCGACCGCCT
Source organism: Halorubrum sp. SD683 (assembly GCF_002135045.1). NCBI lineage: Archaea > Methanobacteriati > Methanobacteriota > Halobacteria > Halobacteriales > Haloferacaceae > Halorubrum > Halorubrum sp. SD683. The sequence continues at coordinate 24,724 of NZ_NEWJ01000015.1, read as the reverse complement.
CCTTGACAGCGGTGACGAGCCCCCGGGCGCCCGAGTCGAACCCGAGCATGTGTTTGTTCTTCTCGAAGAACTCGGCGATGGAGATCTCGCGCTGGCCCTCGGCCAGCTCCTCCGCGATCCCCTCCTCGTCGCCGATCGTCGACTGGAAGGACGTCATTCGGTACTCACTCCTTTCCCCGAGGCACCTAAAAACGCACCGGCGGCGCGGTGAAAGTGTATCCCCGCGGAAGAAGCCGTCTCCGACGGATGCGTGTGCCGCTCTCACGTGACAGTTCTCGGGACGCGTCTGAACTCGCTATCCCGTCGTACCGTCGGCCGGCCGGTCGTTACATTGAAATAATTTAAATTTATTTATCAATGTGGCACGGTGATGTGTCACAGACCAGCATTCGTGCCGGGAGGGAGCACTGAAATGACAGACGACGCGAGTGGCGAGGCGAACCGAGCGCGAACCACGACCCGACCGCCGGAGCCGGACCGACGGGCGGTACTCCGAGGCGCGGCCGCGACCGGCGCCGCCCTCGTCTGGGGCACGTCGACCGCCGTCGGCGAACCGAGAAGTGGGAACGGCGCCGGCGTCCGCGCTGCGGGCGGGTTCCCACCGAAGGGGATCACGACCTACGGCCGGAGCGTCGACCTCGGAAACGGCCCGGTCAGGACGTTCCCCACCGAGACCCCGGCAGGCGAGCCCGAGTCCCACGGCGCGGGCGTCGACCGGCCCGTCCCGGGCGGCCC
>NZ_NEWJ01000015.1:0-23979 GCF_002135045.1 Halorubrum sp. SD683 | reverse complement strand
GAGCAGAGGCCCGCGCAGGAGCTATGGCAGCGGTGCGGTCGGGGCGGGTTGCGCATAGGGTGGCGGGATGCTGCCGAAGGTGTTGAGGGACTACGGCTGGGTGGGCGGCCTCGGAAGCGGCTCGGTCAGTACGGTCACCACCGAGACCCCGTCGGGCGAGCCGAAGTACCACGGCGTGGAGTTCGACCGGACGGCGCTGGAGGGCCTCCCGAACGCCGGCGAGCTCGAAGCGGCCAACCACCGGGCCGAGACCGACAAGTACCGCGCGGGCGGGCAGGCGACGCAGGTCCACTTCAAGCAGTCGCTCCAGTTCTTCGTCCCGTTCCTAGCCGCGGAGGGGACGCCGTTCACGTTCCTCGGGCTCAACTGGAATCCGGGCGGCCACTTCGGCGGGGCGGGCGCGTGGCTCAAGCCGCACTTCGATATTCACTTCCACATGCTCGATCCGGCGACCGTCGACGCCGTCGACGGACCTCGACTCCCGCCGTACGACACCGGGAACGGGGAGTACGCGCCCGGCAGTCCGCAGCCGGATCCCGACGGCGAGGTGACGGAGACGCGGTTCGATTACGACCAGCTCCCCGAGGGGTACGCGCGGTCGCCCGAGCCGGTCGCCGACCAGCGGTACATCACCGACATGGGCGAACACACGGCTCCCGCGGACGCGCCGGAACTCCCGGACGGCCCGGGCGAGCCGGGGGACCCGGACGCGTTCGCGAATACGCTCATCCAGGGGTTCATCGCACCCGACGAGAGCGAGCCGCCGCGGTTAGCGTTCGTCGAACCGATGATCACGCGGGACTTCCTCAGGGGCTTCGAGGGGCGGGAGACGTACGCGGTCCCGCAGCCGGACACGTACCCGCACGCCCGACGGCACCCGACCGAGTACGCCGTCCGCGACGTTCCGTCCGCGGACGCGGTGGCCGTCGTGTTGCGCGGGTTCGAGGAGACCTGATTTCGGAGCGTCGCCGCCCCGTCCCGGGGACGCTCTCGGGCGACGGTTCGGCCGCCGACAGGTTTCTCCCCGTGACGCCCCTTCCTCCGTCCATGTCAGGATGGACGGCCGACGAGATGCCGCGGTTGGACGGGAAGACGGTGGTCGTCACCGGGGCGAACAGCGGACTCGGGTTCGAGGGGACCCGGGAGTTCGCCGCGAGGGGCGCGACCGTCGTGATGGCGTGTCGGAGCGTCGAGCGCGCCGAGGCGGCGGCCGACGAGGTCCGGGCGGACGCCAGGGGCGGCCTCGACGGCGACCTCGACGTCCGCGAGTGCGACCTCGCGTCGCTCGACTCGGTGGGGGCGTTCGTCGATGGCCTGCGAGACGACTACGACGGCGTCGACGTACTCTGTAACAACGCCGGCGTGATGGCGATCCCGCGTAGCGAGACCGAGGACGGTTTCGAGACGCAGTTCGGCGTCAACCACCTCGGCCACTTCGCGCTCACCGGACGGCTGTTCGACCTCCTCGACGCCGCCGAGGGGATCGGCGGTGACGCCCGCGTCGTCACGCAGTCCTCGGGGGCCCACGAGCAGGGCGAGATGGACTTCTCGGATCTCAACTGGGAGCGGTCGTACGGGAAGTGGCAGGCGTACGGACGCAGCAAGCTCTCGAACCTGCTGTTCGCCTACGAGCTCCAGCGCCGGCTCGACGCCGCGAGCGACGAGGACGGCGACCCGGGGATCCGCAGCGTCGCCTGCCACCCCGGCTACACCGACACGAACCTCCAGATGCGGACCGCCGAGGAGAGCGGGAACCCGCTGATGAAGGTCGGCATGAAGGCCGCGAACGCGGTCCTCGGGCAGGATGCCGATATCGGCGTCGAGCCGATGCTGTACGCGGCCACCGCCGACGTCGACGGCGGGGCGTACGTCGAGCCGGGCGGCCTGATGAACATGCGCGGGCACCCGACCGTCGGGCGGTCGAACGACGCCTCCTACGACCGGGACGACGCCCGGAAGCTCTGGGAGTACTCGACCGAGGCGACCGGCGTCGAGTACCCGGTGTAGGCGGTTTTCGCGCGCCGCTCGCGCGGCCGCGGTTCGCTCGGTCCGTCCCTCAGTGAAGCGTCCCGTCCCGGACGTGGGCGTCGTGCGCGAACAGCGCGTAGCACACGTCGACCGGCCGGTAGCCCGTCTCGTCGGCGATCGCGCGGATCGGCTCGATCATCGTCACGTAGTCGGCGGCGTCGAACGACTCCTTGCGCCCGTCGAGGTAACCCAGCCGCTCCAGAGACGCCCAGACCCGCGTGTCGACGACGGCGTGCCGATCGCCGTCGAGCGCGGCCACCACGCACGACGCGGTCGCCGCTTTGAACCCGGCGAGGCCGGTGATGAGGTGGATCGACGAGAAGTCGCCATCGACGGCGCGCGCGTTGCGCGTCACCTCGCGGCAGCGCGCCTCGGGGTTCTTCTCGACGTGGTACGCGCTCCGCGTGGACGACTCGTAGGCGATCTCGTACAGCTGATCCCGCGTCAGGTGCCCCTGCGAGCGGTACCGCTCGCCGAACTCGTCGAGCCGCTCCGGGAGGACGCCCTGCGTCTCGGCGTAGCGGTCGAGGTTCTCGGCGACGAACGCGTCGAGGTCGTCGAGGTGGCTGTTAGGGTCGTCGGCCTCCATGTAGCAATCTCGTCGCTCGGCGAGTAAAACGGCGCCGCCGTCGGCGGGAGGGAGAGACGGCGAGGGCGTCGGCCGACGGACGAACGACGGCGCCGTCGCTCGCGGTGCGTAATATACACGGAACGCGTTTCGAGAGCTGTCCGAGTTCGCCGGTAGCGGATGCCGCCGGACGAGTTACAGCCGAGTGAGGTTCGTCGCGCGCGGACCCTTGTCCGCCTCCTCGATCTCGAACTCTACCTCCTGTCCCTCCTCGAGGTCCGGGCCGCCGACGTCTTCCATGTGGAAGAACACGTCCTCGTCAGCGTCGTCAGTCTCGATGAATCCGTAGCCGCCGGTGTCGTTGAAGAAGTCGACCTTGCCTGTCGCCATCGCGGATCAACTGTCGCCCCACGAGGTGATAAGTGTTGTGTGCCGCGTTCGTGGGGATGAAATAGGGTCGAGTTCGGGCGAAGCCCTCCGGTAGCTTCGGATTCTAAATTTCCTCCCTTCTCAGGCTTTGGTTTCGAATGGGAAAACGCACTAAGGGAGTATCCCGTAGTAGTACCCAAGATGAGTGCCAGAACGACCCACCTCGACATCACGGGGATGAGCTGCGCCAACTGCTCGGCGGCGGTCGGCGACGCCGTCGAGTCGCTGGACGGCGTCTCGCGGGCGGACGCGAACTACGCGACCGACGAGGCGAGCGTCGAGTACGACCCGGAGGCGACGTCGCTCGCGGCGATCTACGACGCGATCGAGGACGCGGGCTACGGGGCGGTCTCGGAGACGGCGACCGTCGCCATCACCGACATGTCGTGCGCGAACTGCGCGGACGCCAACCGCGACGCCCTCGAGTCCGTACCCGGCGTCGTCGACGCCGACGTGAACTACGCGACGGACGAGGCGCAGGTCCGATACAACCCCGCCGAGACCTCGCGGGCGGCGCTGTACGACGCCGTCGAGGACGCGGGCTACTCGCCGGTCCGCGAGGACGAGGACTCGAACGGCGAGGGGGAGGACGGCGACTCCGGCGAGAGCGCGCGCGACGCGGCTCGGAACGCGGAGATCAGAAAGCAGCTTCGGCTGACGCTGTTCGGCGCCGCTCTGGCCGCGCCGCTGCTGTTCTTCATGGCCGACAAGCTCCTCCTCGGGGGCGCCGTCGTCCCGGAGCGGGTCCTCGGCGTCGAGATCGGCTGGGTCCAGTTCGCGCTCGCGACGCCGGTCCAGCTGGTGCTCGGGCGGCCGTTCTACAAGAACTCGTACAAGGCGCTCGTCACGAACGGCCGCGCCAACATGGACGTGCTGATCGCGCTGGGGTCGTCGACGGCGTACGTTTACTCCGTCGCCGTCCTCCTCGATCTGGTCGCCGGGAGCGTCTACTTCGACACGGCGGCGCTGATCCTCGTCTTCATCACGCTCGGCAACTACCTCGAAGCCCGCTCGAAGGGACAGGCCGGCGACGCGCTGCGGAAGCTCCTGGAGATGGAGGCCGACACCGCGACCCTCGTCGACGAGGACGGGACCGAGCGCGAGGTCCCGATCGACGAGGTCGCGGTCGGCGACCGGATGAAGGTCCGCCCCGGCGAGCAGATCCCGACCGACGGCGTCGTCGTCGAGGGACAGTCCGCGGTCGACGAGTCGATGGTGACCGGGGAGTCCGTCCCGGTCGAGAAGGGCGAGGGCGACGAGGTCGTCGGCTCGACGATAAACGAGAACGGCCTCCTCGTCGTCGAGGCGACGAAGGTCGGCGCGGACACCGCGCTCCAGCAGATCGTTCAGACGGTGAAGGAGGCGCAGTCCCGCCAGCCCGACATCCAGAACCTCGCGGACCGGATCTCCGCGTACTTCGTGCCCGCGGTCATCGCGAACGCGCTGTTCTGGGGCGTCGTCTGGTTCCTCTTCCCCGAGGCGCTCGCGGGCTTCGTCGACTCGCTCCCGCTGTGGGGGCAGGTCGCGGGCGGACCCGGTTCGACCGGCGGGACCATCTCGGTGTTCGAGTTCGCCGTCGTCGTGTTCGCCTCGTCGGTGCTCATCGCGTGTCCCTGCGCGCTCGGGCTCGCGACCCCGGCCGCGACGATGGTCGGGACCACCATCGGGGCGCGGAACGGCGTCCTGTTCAAGGGCGGCGACGTCCTCGAACGCGCGAAAGACGTCGACACGGTCGTGTTCGACAAGACGGGAACGCTCACGGCGGGCGAGATGGAGCTCACCAACGTGGTCGCGACCGGTGAGGTCCCCGACGGCGGCGCGGTCGCCGAGCGCGGCGACGCGGCGGCGACGGACGACGCGACGGCGACGGCCGAAGACGAGATCCTCCGGCTCGCCGCTAGCGCCGAACGCGGCAGCGAACACCCCCTCGCCCGGGCGATCGTCGACGGTGCCGAGGCGCGCGGCCTCGACCTCGGCGAGCCCGAGTCGTTCGAGAACGTCCCGGGGCACGGAGTCAGAGCCACCGTCGACGGCGACGAGGTACTCGTCGGCAACCGGAAGCTGCTGCGCGACGCCGGGATCGACCCCTCGCCCGCGGCGGACGCGATGGAGCGGCTCGAACGTGAGGGGAAGACAGCGATGCTCGTCGCGCGGGTCCCCGCCGGCGCGGACGACGGGGAGCTCCTCGGCGTCGTCGCCGACGCGGACACGGTGAAACCGAGCGCAAAGGACGCGGTGAGCCAGCTCCGCGAGCGCGGGGTCGACGTGATGATGATCACGGGCGACAACGAGCGCACGGCCCGCGCGGTCGCAGAGCAGGTCGGCATCGACCCCGAGAACGTCCGCGCCGGCGTCCTCCCCGAGGACAAGTCCGACGCGGTCGAGGCGATCCAGAGCGACGGCCGTCGGGCGATGATGGTCGGCGACGGCGTCAACGACGCCCCCGCGCTGGCGGTCGCGTACGTCGGCACCGCGATCGGCTCCGGGACCGACGTGGCGATCGAGGCCGCCGACGTGACGCTGATGCGCGACGACCCGCTCGACGTGGTGAAGACGATCCGCGTCTCCGACGCGACGCTCCGGAAGATCAAACAGAACCTCGTGTGGGCGCTCGGCTACAACACCGCGATGATCCCGCTCGCGTCGCTCGGGCTGCTCCAGCCCGCCCTCGCGGCCGGGGCGATGGCGTTCTCGTCGGTGTCGGTGCTGACGAACAGCCTCGCCTTCCGCCGGTACGATCCCGACAGAGACTACGCGCTCCTCGGGTTCCTGCGGCGCTGAACGCCACCGACGGTCCCTCGTCGGTCTCTCTCGGCTCGCCGTCCCGAAGTCCCAAGACGGCGCGGAGCGTACGACGGCGCATGTCCACCCTCCTCGTCGTCGGCGGCAGCGGGTTCATCGGACGCGGCGTCTGTCGGTTCGCGGTCCGCGACGGCCACGAGGTCCGCAGCGTCTCGCGGGGCGGCCGCCCGGACCTCGCCGCCGACTGGGTCGACGGCGTCTCGTGGACGAGCGCCGACCTCTTCCGGCCGAACGCGTGGCGCGATCGCCTCGACGGCGTCGACGCCGTGGTTCACGCCGTCGGGACCCTCACCGAGGCGCCGACCGACGGCGTGACCTTCGAGCGCGTCAACGGCGACGCGGCCCTCCTCGCGGCGCTGGAGGCGGAGCGGGCCGGCGTCGACGCGTTCGTCTTCCTCTCCGCGGCCGGGAAGCCGCCCGGCGTCCGGAACGCCTTCCTGACGGCCAAGCGACGCGCCGAGACCGGGATCGCCGACCTCGACCTCGACGCCGTCACCCTCCGACCGGGACCGGTGTACGGGGAGGGACAGCCGCACGTTCCCGGCGTGGTCGACCGCCTCCTCCGGTTCGTCGCGAGCGCGCGGCCGATCGCGTCCCGGCTCGGCGAGTCGCGGCCGCTCTCCGTGGACACGGTCGCGCGGGCGACGTACCGCGCCGCGCTGGATCCGGACGAGCGGTTACTCGATGTCGGTGATATTCGCGAACTCGCCGGGTGAACGGCGAGAGTAATCGGGCGCGTTAGCGCGCGCTCTGCTCTTTGGCGATCTCCAGCGAGATGAAGAAGCCGAAGTAGGCGGGGATCCCCGCGAGCATGAACATGTACAGCACCCACTGCGGGGCCGTCGAGAAGGCGACGTTGTACAGCGACGACGCGAGCCCGACCCACACGAGCGCGAACAGCAGGTCCTGTAACATTCCGGTGCCGTTCTCGCTGAGTACGTGCCGGGCGCGGTCGGCGACGCTCGGGTCGGTCGGCTCGTCGTCCGGCGTCTCCGCGGCGTCCGAGTCGGGCATATGGTGAGTGGCTGAGTGGGATACGTCGGTGTTGCGGAATCGCGCGGCGTCGACCGCGCGGCGAGTCGATCCGTCCGTCGGCGAGGAACCGAACCTCGGGGTTCAGTCCTCGTCGAGGTAGTCGACGACGAGGACGGGGACGTGCGTCGAGCGCAGGGTACGCTCCGTGACGCTGCCGAGCAGGGCGCGGCGGACACCCGCGCGGCCGTGGCTCCCCATCACGATGATGTCGATATCGTGATTCTCGGCGTAGTCGGCGATCACCTTGTGGGGTCGCCCGCCCGCGACGTGTTCGACGACGTCGACGTCGCGCTCGGCGCCACGGTCGGCGACGACGCCGGTCGCCGCTTCGGCCTGTTCTTTCAGCTCGTCCATCTCGTCGAACCGACCCTGCTTGATTCGGTCCACCTGTTCGGTCCCGAGGCTGATGTTCACGGAGTCGATGTCGACGACGTACAGCGCGTGGACCTCGGCGTCGTACTTCTCCGCGAGGTCGAGGGCGTGGTCGACCGCTGCCTCCGCGACGTCGCTGCCGTCGGTGGGAACGAGGATGCGGTCGTACATTATCGCTCCTCCTCCGTCGTCTCGTCGTCAACTGCGCGACCACCGTCCGTCGCGACGTCTTCACCGCCGTCGGCGACCACGTCCTCGGCGGTCTGCTGTTGCCCCATCGGTTCGGGGCTGTGACACTGGCGCACCATCCGCTTGGTCTCCAGTGGCGGTTCTGGCGTCGCCATCGAGACGAAAATCGTGACGAGGAACACGAGCGGCGTTCCGATTAAAGCAGCGCCGATCGGCGGGACGTACTGGGCGTAGATCGGGACGATCGCCTGTCCGGAGCCACCGGCGATGTCGGCGAGGAAGCCCAGGTAGGCGGGCAGGACGCTGTTGATGATCGAAGTGATCCACAGCAGGAGACCGACGGACATCCCGGCCAAGGCCCCCTGGCGATTGGTGTTCTCCCACCAGAGCCCGAGGAAGAACATCGGGAACAGCACGGTGCCGGCGAGCGAGAACGCGTAGGCGACGAGTTCACCGATGAGCGCCGGCGGGTTGAACGCGGTGACAGTGACCAGGGCGCCGATGCCGATGATGGTCGCCCGCCCGATGAGCACCTGCTGGCGCTGGGTCGCGTCGGGGTTGATGAGCTCCGAGTAAATGTCGTGTGCGACGGCCGAAGAGGCCGTGATGAACAGTCCGGCGGTCGTCGCGATGGCCGCGGCCATCCCGCCGGCGGCGACGAGGCCGACGAACCAGCGCGGCAGGCTCGCGAACTGGGCGGCCAGCACGACGATAACGTCCCCTTCCGCGCCGGACATCGCCTGTTGACCGCTGTAGACGGCGTCCGGGGAGAGGTTGTTGACCGCGGCGAACAGGTCGACGCCGAAGGCGGCCATCGCCGGCGCGGCCCAGTACAGGAGCATGATGAAGAACAGCCCCGAGACCGTCGACCACCGGGCCGTGCGCTCGTTTTTGACCGTGTAGAACCGGACCAAGACGTGCGGGAGTCCGCAGGTCCCGACGATGAGCGAGAACGCCGTCGCGACCCAGAGGTAGTAGCTGTTCCCGCCGATGAACGGTTCGGAGAACTGCCGGCTGAGTTCGCTGAACAGGGTGCCGTATTCGATCTGCGGGAGTATGGTGGAGTAGCCCTGTGAGAAGCCGACGACGTAGACGCCCGCGAGGAACGCGATGATGAGGATAACGTACTGGACGGCCATGTTCTTCGTCGCGCCCAGCATTCCGGAGAGCGCGAGGTACCCGACCGTTATGGTCATCATCACGACGATCATCGGGACGATGTCGAGCCCGAAGACGTACTGGCCGACGAGCCCCATCCCGCGGGCCTGGCCCACGGAGTAGACGTACGCGATGAGCAGCGTGGTGAACGCGGCCAGCGCGCGTGCCATCGGGGAGTTGAACCGGTCCGCGACGAAGTCCGGCGCAGTGTACTTCCCGAACCGGCGCATTTGCGCCGCGAGGAAGATGAGCAGGACGAAGTACCCGGTGGTCCAGCCGACGATGAACGCCAGCCCGTAGAATCCGGACAGCGCGACTAGCCCCGCGAGGCCGAGATACGAGGCGGCCGACATCCAGTTGGCGCCGATCGCCATCCCGTTCTCGATGTTGCCGATACCCCGGCCGGCGACCCACATGCCCTCGGCGTCCGCCACCTTGAACACGAACCCGATGACGAGGAACGAGGCCATCATCAGGAAGACGATGATCGCCGGGAGGAGCTTGAACGAGATGTCGAGCGCCTCGGCTTGAAGCGGGGCCATCATCCCTGCTGCCCCCCGTCGTCGACGCTCCCGGAGTCCGCGGGCTCCGCGGCGGTGTGTTCGATGCCGTACTTATCGTCCAACTTGTCGCGCTGACGGGCGTAGACGGCCGCCAAGACGAGGGCGCTCGTCGGCGCTCCGAAGGCGACGAGGAAGTAGTGGAGGGGGAACCCGAGCACCGGTACCGTCGTCGTCGTCATCGGCCCCGGAGCGAGCATCGTCAGTGTTACCGGGCCGAAGACGGCAAGCGCCCAGACGATGAACCCGGCCCAGACGATCCTGAGATGGTCCCGCATGTACGCGGTGCTCGGTTTCAGCAGGTTCACCTCTTCGCTGAGGTAGTCGGTGTCCCTGTGCGTCTGTGCGGCTCCGGCGGAGGCGACGCCCCCATCGGTGGCCGCGTCGTCGGATGCGCGGCCCCCGTCGGTGACCGCGTCGTCCCGTTCGAGTGAGGTATTATCTGTCATGTTTTGGCGTGAGTCGCGAGTTTGTTTATCTGAGTTTTTCGTGATAGTTGCCGTCGCGTCGTCCGTCGTGGTCGTGGCTGAGACGGATCGAAAACGGTGCGCCGAGCGCTACTCGGCGTCGGCCTTCTGTTGGATCTCCTCGACGATCTCGGGGTTCCGAAGCGTGCTCGTGTTCCCGAGCTCCTTGCCGTCGGCGATGTTCTCCAGCAGGCGGCGCATGATCTTCCCGGACCGGGTCTTCGGCAGGTCGGGCGTGAACACGACCTGCTCGGGTCGGGCGATCGGGCCGATAGCGTCTTCGACGCCCGCGACGATCGCGTCGCGGAGCTCGTCGTCGCCCTCGTAGCCGTCCTCGGTCGTCACGTAGGCGTACACCGCCTCGCCCTTGATATCGTGATTGCCGCCGACGACGGCCGCCTCCGCCACCCCTTCGACCCCGACGATGGCGGACTCGATCTCCATCGTTCCCAGCCGGTGGCCGGAGACGTTGAGCACGTCGTCCACGCGGCCGAGGACGGTAATGTAGCCGTCCTCGTCGATCTTCGCCCCGTCCTCCGGGAAGTACACCCAGTCGTCGGGGTCGTCGCTGTCGGTGTCGGAGTACTCCGCCCAGTACTCCTCGATGTAGCGCTTGTCGTTGTTGTACAGCGTCCGGAGCATGCCGGGCCACGGCTTCTGTACCGTGAGGTACCCCGCCTTCCCGGGCTCGACCTCCTCGCCGAGCGTGTCGAGTATCTGAACGTCGAGCCCCGGCAGCGGCGGTCCCGCGGCGCCGGGCTTCATGTCCTTGACGCCGGGCAGCGTGGTCACCATCATCCCGCCGGTCTCGGTCTGCCACCACGTGTCCACGATCGGGCACTCCTCGTCCCCGATGTGCTGGTAGTACCACTTCCACGCGCGCGGGTTGATCGGCTCGCCGACCGTGCCGAGCAGGCGCAGCGAGGAGAGGTCGTGACGGTCGGGGTACTCGGCGCCCCACTTCATGAACGCGCGGATCGCCGTGGGCGCCGTGTACAGCTGGGTCGCCTCGTACTCCTCGACGATCTCCCAGAGCCGGTCCTGCTCGGGGTGATCGGGCGTCCCCTCGTACATCATCGTCGTCGTGCCGAGCGAGAGCGGCCCGTAGACGATGTAGGAGTGACCGGTGATCCACCCGATGTCGGCCGAGCAGAAGTACGTGTCATCCGGCTTGATGTCGAGGACGGACTGCGAGGTCCACGACACCCACGAGAGGTACCCGCCGGTCGTGTGTTTCACGCCCTTCGGCTTCCCGGTGGTTCCCGAGGTGTACATCAGGAACAGCATGTCCTCGGCGTCCCGGGTGACGGGCTCGACCTCGGCGCCCTCGTGGGCCGCGACGAGGTCGCCGTAGTCGAGCTGGTCGCCGCCGAGGTCGTGACCGAAGTCGTCGCCGTTCGGCCCGAGCCGGTCGACGACGACGGTCGTGGTGTCGTGGTCGACGCCCGCGAGCCCCTCGTTCGCCTTGTCGAGGTGGTCGAGCGGGTCGCCGCGGCGGTAGTAGCCGTCGCAGGTGACGAGGTACTCGGACTCCGCGGCATTCATCCGCGTCGCGAGCGCGTCGGCCGAGAACCCGGCGAACACGACGCTGTGGGGCGCGCCGATGCGAGCGCACGCCAGCATCGCGATCGGCAGCTCCGGGATCATCGGCATGTACATCGTGACCACGTCGTCCTCCTCGACGCCCTGCTCCCGAAGGGCGGCGGCGAACTCGTTCACCTCGCGGTGGAGCTCCTCGTAGGTGTACGAGCGGTCGTCCTCGTCGACGGGCTCGCCGACCCACTCGATGGCGACCTCGTCGCCGCGGTCCTCGAGGTGTCGGTCGAGGCAGTTCGCCGACGCGTTCAGCTCGCCGCCGGTGAACCACTCGTAGAACGGCGGGTCGTCGTCGTCGAGCACCCGGTCGTAGTCGGTTTCCCACTCCAGCAGGTCGGCGGCCGTCTCCCAACACTCCGGCCAGTTCTCCTCGAACTCCTCGTATATCTCCGGGTCGGAGACGTTCGCCTGCTCGACGAACGACTCCGACGGCTCGAACACCTCTTGTTCCGCTAATCTCGCTTCCAGTTGGCCGTCTCCCTCTGTCATGGTACGGTCGTATCCAACCAATATCACCATATAAACGCTGACGCTAAATACGAAAAATCGTGATGGATACCCCGGCGAGGCGCCCTCGACCCCTACTCGTCGGCGCCGACGATCCTCCCGTCCTCGCGGGAGGCCCGATCTCCGTCCTCCTCGAAGACGCCGTCGAGCAGGGCGCGCTGGGCCTTTCGGAGGTGGTTGTGGAACGTCGGGGAGGAGACGTCCATCGCGTCGGCGACCTCCTCGGCCGTGCTGCCGCGCGGCCAGTCGAAGTACCCGCCGTGGTACGCCGCCGACAGCGCGGCCCACTGGCGGTCGGTGAAGCGGTCGGCGATCCCGTCCCGCAGCGCCGACTCCGTGCGCGGCGAGCGCGCGACCGACTCCTTGCTCGCCAGCCTGACGCCCGCGAACCGGTCGCGGAGCCCGTCGGCGACGGGCCTGACGTTCGTTCCCTCCGGGAAGTCGGCGACGACGCGGACCCGCCCGTCTGCGGTCGACGCGTCGCGCACCGTCGCCCCGTGGTCGATGAGCGCCCTGACGAGCGACCCGCCCGCGAGGCGCACCGACGCCGAACACCCGTCCTCCCGGGTCTCGATCACGCGGAAGTCGGAGACGCCCCTGACTTCCTCGACGACGGTCGCGAACTCCTGCGGACCGGCCCCGTCGACGGAGAGGTACGCCCGGGAGACCTCGTCGTCGACGTCGACGGTCGAGGCCAGTTCGATCCGGCAGTCCAGCCGCTCGCTCGCCCGGGCGAGGAACGCGCCGTCGTCGGTCGCGCGGAACTCGACCTCGGTGACCGCGTCGGAGTGGAGCAGCTCCCGCCACCGGTCCGCGGTGATCAGCCGACCGAGGCAGCGTCCGAGGACCGCGAGCGAACGCGTCTCCGCGTCGTCGACCGGGTCTGCGGCGGCGGCGACGACGCAGAGCGCGCCGTGGACCGCGCCCTCGTAGGCCGCCGGCACCGCGACCGCGGGCCGGCCGCCGGTCTCCTGTCGGCCGTCGGTCGAGACCGGCGCCTCGTCGGCTATCGCGTCCTGCCACGGGCCCCGCGCGGACACGTCGCGCTCCGCGAGCGTCGCCCGGTCGACGCCCGCGGTCGCGGCGATCTCGACCCGCTCGCCCCCGACCGCCCGACGGGCGAACCACGCCTCTGTCCAGCGGTCCGCCTCGGTCAGCCCGGCGGCGACGGCGGCGACGGGGTCTGACGGCCCGGACTCGGTGAGCGCCTCGAACCCCGGGAGGACGGTCGTCCCGGTCCGCCCGACGGTGGCGTCGGCGTCGGCGCCGGCGTCGACGGCGAGGGCGGCCGCCAGCGCCTCCCCGTCGAGCGGGTCGAGGTACGGGTCGAGCGTGCCGAGCGACTCCCAGCCGCCGGCGTCGCGGACGGCGCGCGGGTCGACATCTCGGTCGACGAGGTGCCGTCTGGCGAACGTCTTCCGGAGGGCGCTCGGCGTGACCCGCTCCTCGGGGGCGGCGTCGGTGCGATTCGCCGCTCGCGCCGCCGTCTCGCGCACGATCATCTGGACCCGGCGGGGCGAGACGTCGACGTACGGGTCGTCCGCGCCGAGCCCCTCGCTCGTCGCGTACCGGTCGAGGTCGGCGGCCAACGAGGCCGGAACGACGGTCTCGCGGTCGATCCGCTCGTCGATGTCGGCCGGCGGCGCCCCGTCTCCGTCCTCACGCTCGCCGTCCTCGGCCGCCGGTACCGCGAGGAGCCGCGCGCCGGCGCCCGACTCCGCCTCGTGGAGGTGTCGCGGGGCGACGCGGGTTATCTCCTCCGTCCGGAGGCCGGCCTCGCCCGCCAGCCTGACGACGAGCGCCGCTCGATACGTCTCCGCGGCGGTGACGAGCGCGTCGTAGGCGTCCGCGTCGAGTCCGTCGACCATTCGTTTCGGGAACCAATAAGAAGCCGAAACAAAACTGTTCCGGAAACGCGGATCTCGGTCCCCTGAGCTACCGCGTCGTCGCGAGATTCCTCCGTTCGGAAACGATGTTCCGGAGAAGTACTTCGCATCTGCTCGCATTCCCGAAATACTTCCGCCCGCACCCTCGCCAACGCGATCCCACCCCGACATCCCGACACGCCGACGCGGCAAAAGGGGCTGTACGGTCGGTGGCAGCAGACGGAAGCCGACCGGTGCGGAACGTTCGCCGGCGTCGCGGGCGGGTGGCGGCGACCGAAGCTACGGCCGGCTGTTCTCGTCTCTGACGGTCGACTCGATCTCGCCCACGACTTCCGGGTTCCGGAGCGCGCTCACGTCGCCGAACTCCTCGCCGCGGGCGATGTCCTCCAGCAACCGTCGCATGATCTTCCCGGAGCGCGTCTTCGGGAGTTCCGGGGTGAACACGATCCGGTCCGGGCGGGCCACGTCGCCGACCGCCCCCGCCAGCCGGTCGGCGACGGCGTCGCGGAGCCCCTCGTCGGGCTCGACGCCGCTCTTCGTCGTCACGTACGCCACGATGCGGCCGTCGCCGTCGCCGACGACGGCGGCCTCGGTCACGCCGTCGGCGTCGACGATGGCCGCCTCCAGCTCCCCGGTGTTGAACCGCTGGGCGCGGACGTTGATCACGTCGTCGACGCGACCGAGGATCGTGACGTAGCCGTCCTCGTCGACGGTCGCGCCGTCGCCGGTCCGGTAGCGCCAGCCGTCCTCGCCCCTGAGCCAGTACTCCCGGAGGTAGCGCTCGTCGCCCTCCCGGAGCCCGCGCAACATTCCGGGCCACGGCGACGCGAGCGTGAGGTACCCGGACTCGCCGGGATCGACCGGCTCGCCGTCCTCGTCGACGACGCGGGCGTCGATTCCGGGCAGCGGCGGGCCGACCTTCCCCGGTTTCATGGGGGTTATCCCGGGGAGGGTGGCAAGCGCGATGGCCCCGGTCTCAGTCTGCCACCACGTGTCGACGACCGGCGCGTCGCCGCCGCCGACGTGCTCGCGGTACCAGCGCCACGCCTTGGGCGTGATCGACTCGCCGACCGTCCCGAGCAGGCGGATCGACGAGAGGTCGTGCGACTCGGGGTACTCCGCGCCCCACTTCATGAACGACCGGATCGCGGTCGGTGAGGTGTAGAAGACGCTCACCGCGTTGCGCTCGATCAGGTCCCAGACGCGGTCGCGGTCGGGGTAGTCGGGCGATCCCTCGTACAGCACCGTGGTCGTCCCGGTCGCGAGGGGGCCGTACACCCCGTAGGAGTGCCCGGTGATCCAGCCGATGTCGGCGGCGCACCAGTAGGTGTCGTCCGGGCGCACGTCCAAGACCTTCCGCGTCGTCCACGCGACGTGCGCGAGGTAGCCGCCCGTCGCGTGCTCGACCCCCTTCGGCCGGCCGGTCGTGCCCGAGGTGTACATCACGAACAGCAGATCCGTCGCGTCCCGGGCGACCGGCTCGACGGTCTCGCCGTCGTACGCGTCGACGAGCGCGCCGTATTCGTGTTCGTCGTCGCCGAGCGAGACGGCCAGCTCGTCGCCGAGGCGATCGACGACGACGGCGGCCGACAGCTCGCTCTCGGCGCGGATCCGGGCGTTGTCCGCCTTCGATTTCTGGTTGAACGCGTCCTCGCGGCGGTAGTAGCCGTCGCAGGTGATCAGGTACTTGGAGTCGGCCGCGTCGATCCGGGTCGCGAGCGCCTCCGCGGACAGCCCCGCGAAGACGACGTTGTGCGGCGCGCCGATGCGAGCGCACGCCAGCATCGCGATCGGTAGCTCCGGGACCATCGGCAGGTACAGCGTGACCACGTCGTCTTCCTCGACGCCGAGGTCGCGGAGCCCGGCCGCGACCGCGTTCACCTCGCGGTGGAGGTCGAGGTAGGTGTACGACCGGCGCTCGCCGCGCTTGCCGAACCACCGGATCGCGAGCTGGTTCCGGCGGTCGTCGAGGTGGCGGTCGACGCAGTTCGCCGCGGCGTTGAGCCGTCCGTCCGGGAACCACTCGTAGAACGGCGGCTCGGAGTCGTCGAGGACCGTCTCGTACTCGCGGTCCCACGTCAGGAGGTCGGCCGCCGCGCGCCACGCGTCAGGCCCCTCCCGCTCGAACCGCTCGTACACACCCGGGTCATCGGCGGCGGCTCGCTCCAGGAAGTCGGCCGGCGGCGAGACGACGTCCTCGTCGCCGTCTGTCAGCCGCCCCCCGCCACCGGAGTCGTCCATACCACGTGATGGCCCGCGGAGGAACGTATACTTTGTCCGACCGCTCGCCGGGCGAAACGGTCCGGGCAGGACGGTCCGGCCGGAACGGTCTGCGCGGGGCCGGGCGGCGGTCGGACGGTCTTCGGCGAGCGCCCGACCCGCGGCGGTCAGGCCGACTCTTCGGCGGGCGCCGCCGCCATCTCGGCAGCCTTCGCCCGGGCGCGGGCGACGATCGAGGGCTTCGCCTCGAAGTCGACGGTCACCTGGTCGCCCGCGTACGTCTCCTCGGCGACGTACCCGTGGTCGTGGACCCACGAGACGAGGCTCATCGCCTCGTCGGAGACCGGGAGGACGAGCCGCTCGCGCTCCCAGTCGGGAAGTTCGTCCTCGACCCGGTCGCGGAGTTCGGCGACCCCGGCGCCCGTCTTCGCCGAGACGGCGATCGGGTCGGGCGCGACGCCGGAGAGCGCGGCGCGCTTGTCGGCGAGCGCTCCCGGCTCCAGCCGGTCGATCTTGTTGAACACGGTGACGACCGGGGCCTCGTTGCGCTCGTAGAGGGTGTCGTGGCTCGTGACGAGCTTCTCGCGCATGGCCTCGACCGGCTCGCTCGCGTCGACGACGAGGAGGACGAGGTCGGCGCGGTACACCGAGTCGAGCGTCGACTCGAACGACTCCACGAGCCAGTGGGGGAGGTCCGCGATGAACCCCACCGTGTCCGTCAGCAGCACGTCGCGCTTCTCCATCTCGGCCCGGCGCGTCGTGGTCCCGAGCGTCGTGAACAGCATGTCCTGCGACTCCGCGGTGGTGTCGAGGTCGCGGTGACGCTCGGCGTTCTCGTCGACCGCCAGCTCGTCCGCGAGCCGGCGCATCAGCGTCGACTTCCCGGCGTTGGTGTACCCCGCGAGCGCGACGAGGTCGAAGCCGGAGTCGCGGCGCTGCTCGCGGCGCGCCTCCTCCTTCTCCGCGATCGACGCCAGCTCGTCGCGGATCTCGGATATCTGTCGTTTGATGTCGCGCTCGACGCTCTCGTCGTACTCGCCGAGCCCCATGAACCCGGGGCGCTCGTCGCGCTTCGCGAGGCTCGCCTTCGCCTCCGCCCGGGGGAGCTCGTAGCGAAGCTCCGCGAGCTCGACCTGGAGCTGCGCCTTCCGCGTGTTCGCGCGCTGGCCGAATATCTCGAGGATGAGCGTGAATCGGTCGACCACCTCGACGCCTTCGGGGAGCTTCCCGCCGACGTTGAACGTCTGGTACGGCCCCACGTCGTTGTCGATGATCACCGCGTCAGCGTCGGCGCGCCGGACGAGGTCTCGCAGCTCCGCAACCTTCCCCTCGCCGAACATGAACGCGGCATCCTCGGTCCGGGTCTGGGTGAGTTCGCCGACCACGTCGTAGCCCGCCGCCGCCGCTAACTGACGGATCTCGGAGAGGTCGGCCGCACCGGAGTCGACGCGTTTGGCGACGACCGCTCGGCGTCCGTCGGTTCCTGAGTCGGCGTCGGCCGCCCCCACTCCGGCGCCGTCGCTCATCGGAGGAGGTCCCGGACCGCGTACGCGGCGTGGTGTGCTGCCTGCACTGTCTCGCGCTCGCCTATGCTCTCGACGTATTTAAACTCGGGCTGGAAGCTGAGTCCGACGCGGTCGGCCGGCTCCTCGTAGAACTCGCCGCCCTCGGCGACGATCGGACCGTCGGGCGGCGCGGGGAGGTCGCCCACCGCGTCGGCGGCGAGCGCGACGGTCGCCTCCAGCGTCGGCCCCTCGCGCGCGGCGGCGAACCCCATCCCTTCCACGGAGCGGATCCGGGAGGAGTCGATCCGCGCGTGGACCGCGGCCGCGACCATCAGGTACTCGCCGTCCTCCTCGTGACGGCCGCTGATGTCCACGCCGACGACCTCAGGGGCGGGAACCGTCCACCACCGTTCGACCGGCGCGCGCGTTCGCGTCGACTGCTCGTGCGTCCATGCGAGGCCGTACGTGGGCCGTCGAATTGAACGTTTTCGTGGGTCGCCGCGCAGAGCGGCCCGGCGGCCCGAACGGCACGGTCAGTTCCGGAGGCTGTCGACGACGTCCGCGACGCGGTCGACCGCCTCGTCGACGTCGCCCTCGTCGACGTCGAGGTGAGTCGTGAACCGCGTCGTGTAGTCGTCGAACTCGACGCAGCCGACGCCGGCGTCCTTACAGGCCGCGTAGAGCGACTCGGCCGGGATGCCGGCCGCTTCGGTGTCCGCAACGACGATATTCGTGTCCGGCGCGGGCGCGTCGACGCCGTCGAGCGCGTCGAGGCCGGCCGCGAGCCGCTCCGCGTTTGCGTGGTCCTCCGCGAGGCGGTCGACGTTCTCCAGCGCGCGGAGCGCCGGCGCGGCGATCATCCCGGCCTGGCGCATCCCGCCGCCGAACAGCTTGCGGACCCGGCGGGCGTCCTCGATAAACGCCTCGTCGCCGGCGAGGATCGAGCCGACTGGGGCGCCGAGCCCCTTCGAGAGACAGAACGTGACGCTGTCGGCGTGGGCGACGATCTCGCTCGCGTCGACGCCGAGCGCGACCGCGGCGTTGAAGACACGCGCGCCGTCGAGGTGGACCGGCACGTCGGCCTCGCGGGCGGCCTCGGCCGCAGCCGCGATCTGGTCGACCGGGACCGCGATCCCGCCGCGGTAGTTATGGGTGTTCTCCACGGTGAGGAGACCGGTCCCGGGGCGGTGGAGGTCCTCGTCGACGAGCCCCTCGCGGACCGCCTCGGGGGTCGGGACGCACCGCTCGCCGGCGTCTATCGTCCGCGTCTGGACGCCGGAGAGCTTCGCCGCCCCCGCCAGCTCCCAGCGGTAGATATGCGACTCGCGCTCCAAGAGGAGCTCTTGGCCCGGCTCCGTGTGCGCGTGGACCGCGATCTGGTTGGCCATCGTCCCAGAGGGGACGTACAGCGCGGCCTCGGTGCCGACCGCGTCGGCGGCCTGGCGCTCTAACTCGTTGACCGTCGGGTCGTCGCGGTACACGTCGTCGCCGACCTCGGCGGTCGCGGCCGCGTCGCGCATCTCCTCGGAGGGCGTCGTGACGGTGTCGGACCGCAGGTCGATGAACTCGTCGTCGGACATCTGTTGTAGGCCCTACCGCGGCGCCGGGCATATATCCCGCGCTCGGCGAGCGAGCGGCGCAGCGAACGCGGGGAGGGAGATCCGCGCTCGGCGCGGTCGGTTCCGCGTTCGGTCCCTTCTTATTGACCGGGATCGATCCGTGACGTATGGCAACGGAAGCCGCGACAGACGACGCAGCCGACGCACCGGACGCCTACGGCGCGCTCCTCGACCGCGTCCAGCGGTGGAACGCGGTCGGGAGCGCCTCCGGCGTCCTCGGCTGGGACCAGCAGGTGATGATGCCCGAGGGCGGCACGCCCGCGCGGTCGAAGCAGCTCTCGGCGCTCTCCTCGGTCCACCACGACATGGTCACCGCCGACGAGACGGGCGAACTGCTCGACGAACTCGACGACGCCGACCTCACGGACGAGCAGGCCGCGGTCGTCCGGGAGGTCCGCCGCGAGTACGAGCGCGCCGACGCCGTCCCGGTCGAACTCGTCGAGGAGATCTCCGAGACGGGCTCCGAGGCGCTTCAGGCGTGGGAGGAGGCGAAGGCCGAGAACGACTTCGAGACCTTCGCGCCGTACCTGGAGAAACACGTCGAGCTGAAGCGGGAGTACGCGGAGCACATCGACCCCGACCGGGACCCCTACGAGGTCCTCTTCGAGGAGTTCGAGCCGTGCCTCTCGATGGAGCGCGCGGAGTCGATCCTCACCGAGCTCCGCGAGGCGCTCGTCCCGATGATCGAGGAGATCCGCGCGTCCGATGTCGACCTCGCCGTCGACACCTTCGAGGGGACCTTCCCCGAGGACGAGCAGGAGTCGCTCTCGCGAGAGGCGCTCGAGCTCGTCGGCTACGACTTCGACCGCGGCCGTCTCGACGTCTCCTCACACCCGTTCACGTCCGGGAACCAGTTCGACTGCCGGGTGACGACCCGGTTCGACGAGACCGACCCGCTCGGCGCGGTCGGCTCGACGATCCACGAGTTCGGCCACGCGCAGTACAACCTCGGGCTCCCGCAGGAGCACTTCGGCACGCCGCTGGGCACGTCGCGCGACCTCTCGGTCCACGAGTCGCAGTCGCGACTCTGGGAGAACCACGTCGGCCGGAGCGAGGCGTTCTGGCAGGAGTTCCTTCCCGTCTTCCAGGAGCACTTCCCGCAGACCGAGGACGCGACGGTCCGCGACGCCTACGAGGCGTTCAACCAGGTGTACGAGGACAATCTCATCCGCGTCGAGGCCGACGAGCTCACCTACCACCTCCACATCGTCGTCCGGTTCGAGATCGAGCGCGACCTGATCCGCGGCGACCTCGACGTCGAGGACGTGCCCGAGGTCTGGAACGACAAGTACGAGGAGTACCTCGGTATCCGTCCCGAGAACGACGCGGAGGGGTGTCTCCAGGACATCCACTGGAGCCACGGCAACTTCGGCTACTTCCCGACCTACTCGCTCGGTTCCGTGATGGCCGCGCAGCTGTTCGAGGCCGCCGAGGCCGAGATCGACGACCTCGACGCGAAGATCGCCGAGGGCGAGTTCGGCGACCTCCGCGACTGGCTCGGCGAGAACGTCCACCGGCACGGCGCCCGCTACGAGACGAACGAACTGGTGGTGCGCGCGACCGGCGAGGACTTCTCCGCCGACGCCTTCCTCGACTACGTCGACGAGAAGTACGGCGAGCTGTACGGGATCTGAGGCGCCGTCGAGCGCTCCGAACCCGCTTTTTTCCACCGTCGACGGTCCTCGGCGGGACGCGCTCGTGCGTCAGAACGACCGGTCCGTCGCGGCGGCGTCCGCGTTGAACGCGCCGACGGTCTCCACTGCGGCCGCCCCCGCGGCGTTGCCGACCGTCGCCAGCCGGCGGAGGTCCGACGCGCCGCCGTGCCGCGCGGCGAGGACAGCGCCCGCGAACGCGTCGCCGGCGCCGGCCGGTGTGGCAACCGTCGCCGAGGGGGGAGCGACGGGCACGCGCTTCGTGACGGCCCCGTCGTCGATCCGTATCACCCGCGTCGCGTCGCCGCCGTCGGTGACGAACGCCGTCGCGGAGTGGTCCGCCGGGAGCAGTTCGAGCAGGCCCGCCGGCGTCGGCTCGACGCCGGCCACCCCGAGGTCGTCCGTCCCGGCGAACAGTAGGTCGCAGCGCGGGAGGACCTCTCGCAGCGCGTCTCGGTACTCTTCCGGGCCCGACCACTGGTTCGGACGCCCGTTGAGGTCGAACGCGACGCGGGTGCCGCGCTCCGCGGCCGCCGCGGCGAGGCGGCGGACCGTCGCCCCGTTCACCGCGGCCGGCAGCGTGACTCCCTCCAGCAGGATCCACTCGTACGAGGCCGCGAACGACGCTGGATCCTCCGGCGGTGTGAACCCGTAACAGCTTCCGGCCACCCACGCGTTCCATTCCTCGTCGCCCGCCGCCCCGGCGTACAGCGTCAGCGGTGACGGCGCGTCGACCCGCGCGAGGCGCTCCGTGCCGACCGGGCCGTTCGCGAGGTCCCCGGCGGCGGCCGCTCCGAGCACGTCGGTCCCGACGTTCGTGACGAGGTCGACCTCGCAGCCGGCCGCAGCGGCCCATCGGGCGGCGTTCGTCGCCGTGCCGCCGACGTGCCACTCGAAGCCGCTCCCGGGCGCGATCGGTCCGCCGTCCGTGGGGTAGAGGTCGACCGTCGTGTCGCCGACGACCGCCACTCCTCGGTCGCTGTCACTCACTGTCGCACCGTGTTCGCTACGCTGTAGCGGTACCCGCATGAATCTATCCACTCGATTCCCCCTCAGCCGCGCCCGCGATCCGGCCACCCATGGCCGAGACCGAGCGTGCGTCCGGCTGTGGGATATTTCCGGCCGGAGGGCGTCCCCGATCCATATGTCGCAGCCGCATTCCGAGGTCGACCTCAAGCCGGACCTGACCGACGACGTCGCCCTCATCACGGGCGCGAACCGCGGTATCGGAGCCGAGATCGCAGCGGGTCTCGCGGAACTGGGAGCGACCGTGTACGCCGGGGCCAGAGACCCGAACGACGTCACCGCGGCGGACCAGCGCGCCGTCGAACTGGACGTGACCGACGACGGGCAGATCCGGGCGGCGGTCGACCGGATCGAACGAGAGCGGGGGTCGTTGGACGTTCTGGTGAACAACGCCGGGATCTTTTCCCGGTCGGGACCGCTTCACGAGATGGACGAGGCCGACTTCGACCGGACGATGGCCGTGAACCTCCGCGGCCCGGTCCTGCTGACGAAGCGGGCGCTGCCGCTGCTTCTGGACGGCCCCGGCGGGCGCGTGGTCTCCATGTCGTCGGGCCTCGGACGCTTCACGGAGGGACGAATGGAGGGCGAGTATCCGCCGTACCGGCTGTCGAAGGTCGGTCTCGGAGGGTTGACGGCCTACCTCGACGGGGAGTACGGCGATCGGGGACTCATCGCCAACGCCGCCTCCCCCGGGTGGGTTCGGACTGACATGGGCGGGGACGGTGCGCCCCGCCAGCCGTCGAAAGGGGCCGAGACCCCGGTGTGGCTCGCCAGGTTCGCACCGGGGAGCCCGGGGGGACTACTCTGGAAGGACCGCGAGCGGGTCCCTTGGTGAGGGCGACGCGGACGCCCCGAGGGGCCGTCCCCGCACTCGCTCCGCGCTTATCCCAGCCGGAACCCGGTCATCAGGACGATGAGCACGAGCATCATCGCTCCCTCGAACAGTCCGACGACGAGGTTCTTCTTCTCGATCGATTCGAGCCGCGAGGCGTCCGGATCCGGCGACAGCGTCTCGTAGTAGGCGCTGAGCTGGAGCCGGTGCGGCACGGCGATCCCGAACGCGAACAGCCCCCAGCCGAGCGCGAGCGCGGCCCCCGACCACGCGCCGCCGAAGCCGTAGCCGAGGCCGAGGTCGGGCGTCAACAGCACCGTTCCGGACAGCACCGTCGTCAGCGAGAAGCCGACGAGGAAGAAGACCGCCTTCGGCACCAGCGTCGTCGTGACCGCGGCCGACGACTCCTCGCCGAGACCACCGAGCGTCGGACCGATGATCGCCGGGAAGATCAGCGCGAACCCGAACCAGACCGCCCCGGCCGCGACGTGCGTGTAAAAGAGCAGTTCGGTGCTCCCGAGCGCGAGGCTCGCCCCGAGGAACGCCAGCGGGACGAGGAGGCTCCCGGCCGCGAACGCCGGATTCGCGGCCCGGGCGAGGTGTTGGACTCGATCGACGAACCCCTGTTCGACGATGCGGCGATCGGTCTCGTTAGCGACTGCCATGCCGTCTGATAACAATCAACTCTAAAATGCGTTCTGGTCGACACGAACGCGGCCGGTTTCCGCCGCGACCGCCGCCGCGGCGGTCACTTCTCGATGATGCTCTCCTCGACGGCCTCGCCGAAGTGGCGCGCGACGTCCTCGTAGTAGACGAGCGCCTCGTCGCCCGGCTCGACCTCGGTGACGGCCTTGCGGCCCTCGCCCGTCGCGATCTTCACCGTCTCGGCGTTCTGGATGAGCGTCTCGATCCGGTCGGTCCCGTCCTCCGTCTCGATCTCCGCTTGGATCCGGAACATCGGGCGCTTCTCGATCTTTACCCGGCCCACGACCGCCTCGCGGGTGTGGCCGTCCGTGTCGACGACCTGGACCTCGTCGCCGCTCGACAGTTCGGCGAGGTAGTTGGTGCCGCCCTCCGAGTTGCGGACGTAGGCGTGGACCGCCCCCGCGTTCACGCGGAACGGCCGCGAGGCGACGTACGGCGACTCCGCCGTCTCGGCGTGGACGAAGAAGAGCCCGCGAGACATCGAGCCGACGAGCATCCCCTCGCTGTCGTCCATCAGCGACCCCGTATCGATACAGACCCGGTCGGCCCTCCCGGTCTGTTCGATCTCGGTCACCTCGGCGTAGCGGAGATCGAGCGTCTCGCGGTCCGCGGCGTCGCGGGCCTGGACCGCGCCGCGGATCTCGTCGGGTGAGTCGGCGTCGAGGAGGACGCCGTCGGCGCCGATTTCCAGCGTCTCGAAGGCGGTCCGGGCCTCCGCGGCCGTCGTCGCGCCGGCGACGAGGTGGGTCTCCTCGCCGACGCGGGCGATCAGGTTCTCCAGCGGGATGATCGACCAGTCCTCGCCCACGATCACGGTGAACTC